>CACWJV010000024.1:0-14801 GCA_902761265.1 Oscillospiraceae bacterium
CGCGATCTGTTTGGTGATACGCGAAATCTTGTCAACGGGGATTGTAAATGTGAACGTGTGAAAGATCATGATGAACAAAATCAGCACGATCAGAATCATTGCCGCCACGAAGAACAGCCAGAAGGCGGTTTGTGCGTTATCGTTAATCAGCTCCAGCGGCGCATACAGTTCTACCGCAACACCGGAGCGGAACAATGTCCCATAGACGATATACTTTGCTGATGCATAGTATTCCTGGCGCGTCTCAAAATAGCTGACGTCGTCATGATCGGTATGCTCGAGAATGCGCATAATCCGGGGCTTCAGCTCCTGCGGCTTGACCTTGTCCTCCGGCTGCGGGTTAAACGTGGTATTATTGGTTTCCGTCGTATAGATTAGCTGATCGCGCGGATAGTACAGCTCGATATAGAAGTTGTGTTTTGCTTCAATGTCGGATAAAGCAGTCTCCAGCTTTTCCTTGTCAGACAGTTCCATCACGGAAATATCGTCTGCAACAGACTGCAAATCCATCCGTGCTTTCAGTATATAAATATCATCCAGGTAAAAATAGGCAATCACGATCAGCAAAGCGACGGCCGCAACGAGCATCAGAATCATCAGTGCGTTTCTGACCAGCAAATTCTCGCTGCGGAACCATTTAAACCTTGTTCCGTGCATTATTCTTCCTCGAGCTTATAGCCGATGCCGTAAACCGTTTTCAGCCTGCGGTTGCCCCAGTCGCCGAGCTTGGTGCGCAGTCTTGCAATGTGGGAGTCGACCGTGCGGATATCGCCAACATAGTCGTAGCCCCAGATGGAATCAAGCAGTTGTTCGCGGCTGTATACGCGGCCGGGGTTTTCAAGTAACTTTTTGAGAATGTTGTATTCCTTGAGCGTCAGTTCGATCTCCTGGCCGTTGAGCCGGACTTCGTGCGCTTCGTGGTTAAAGGTCAGATCCTTTTCACCCGCAAGATAGGCCGATGATTTTGTGCGGCGCAGAAGCGCTTCCACTTTTTTGACAAGGATCGTCGGGCTGAACGGCTTTGTCACATAATCGTCCGCGCCGGATTCATACCCGAGCAGTTCGTCAAATTCTTCGCTGCGGGCGGTCAACATAATGACCGGCACATCCGACAGCGCACGGATCTCCTTGCAAACTTCCCAGCCGTTCAAACCGGGCATCATGATATCGAGAATGACAAGATCGATATCATCCTCATGTTTTTGAAACAGCTCAAACGCTTCGTCGCCGTCTTCAGCCTCCAGCGTCTCATAGCCGACGTTCTTTAAAAAGTCACAAACCAGTTTGCGAATTTTTTGTTCGTCATCCGCGATCAGGATTTTGCTCATAATGATAGAACCTCCGTTTCATTTTGCGGTCTAAAATAATTATACACGATTTTCTTCTTTTCGTCAATTCTTTTAGAGGAGAACAAAATGAAAAGATCCGTCATAGTCTGCTGTGAGGCGGTGCGCCGTCTCTCAATTTTCGATGAAAGGAGGAAGCGTTATGCAGCCTTTTTTTCATTTTGACTCTCTGACCAATGCACAAACGGCGAAACGGCTGCTCGGGCGGCACGCAATCAGCGCAGCCATTCGCCGCGATCCGCAGCCTGACCGCCGCCGTGGCTGCGGTTTTGTGCTCGTTGTTCAAAACCGGACACAGCAGGCACAGCAGATTCTTGAACAGCATGGACTGATTTCTGCAACGCCACGTGACCTATGATCTATTTGGACAACGCCGCAACGAGCTTTCCGAAACCGGCATGTGTACTCCGGGCTGTCCAGCAGTGTCAGTTCTGCTTTGGTGCCAATCCCGGTCGCGGTGGTCATAAGCTCGCTGCGAAAGCCGCGGAAACCGTTTTTGAAACACGGCAGGCGCTTGCAGCATTTTTCGGCGGTGATGTGCAGCGTACCGTGTTTTGCAGCAACTGCACCCACGCGATTAACCTCGCGCTCAAAGGCAGTTTGAAACAGGGCGATCATGTTATCATTTCCTCGCTGGAGCATAATGCCGTCTTACGTCCGCTCGAACGGCTGCAGGCGGAGCACAAGGCGTCTTATGACGTTTTGCAGATTGATCCGAAAAGTACGCGGACGACCCTCGAACGCGCGCAAGCACTGCTCCGGCCCGAAACACGG
This sequence comes from Oscillospiraceae bacterium, assembly GCA_902761265.1. Classification (GTDB taxonomy): domain Bacteria; phylum Bacillota; class Clostridia; order Oscillospirales; family Acutalibacteraceae; genus UBA6857. Next base: position 2,121 of record CACWJV010000024.1, read on the forward strand.
ATGCTGTTTGTCACGCACGTGTCCAATGTGTTCGGTACGGTGCTGCCGATCCGCGCTTTATCGCTTTTTGCAAAGACACACGGTCTGCTGTTCGGCGTCGATGCAGCACAAAGCGCCGGTGTGTTGGATCTTGATCTAAAGCGGGACGGCATTGATCTGCTTTGTATGCCCGGCCACAAGGGGCTGTTTGGTCCGATGGGTACCGGTGTGCTGCTGTTTTCGGACCGCGTACAGCCGGAAACGCTGATGGAAGGCGGAACGGGAACGTTGTCGCTCGAAAAGCAGCAACCGCAGGTATTGCCTGAAATGTATGAGAGCGGTACGTTGAATTTGACAGGAATTGCCGGTCTCGGAGCCGGGCTGCGTTTTATTGGCTCCTGTGGTGGAACTAAAGCGATCTGCGCCCATGAAGTGGAGCTGATCCGCACTTTGCGCGAAGATTTGTCCGTGATCCGGTCAATCGATCTGTATGACAACCTTTGCTCTACAGCCGCGCAAACAGTATTGTCTTTCAGTCTGCCGGATCTAGGAAGCGAAACGCTCGCTTCGTTGCTGGACAGCAACGGTTTTGCTGTTCGTGCCGGCTATCACTGTGCCGCGCTCGCGCATACAAGGTATGATACCGCGGCCGGCGGAACGGTTCGTGTCAGTCCGTCGATTTTCAACACAAAAAAACAAATAAAAAATTTCGCTTTTTGTGTGAATCAAATTGCAATGCGTAAAATTTTATGATAAAATAAAAGCGGAAAACAAAAAGGGTTGGTTGGTGGCTGTTATATGACCGCATTCTTTCACTGGATCGGCGAAAACTTTATGAGACTTGTATCCATGGTACACTGGTACGATATCCTCGATATCGTACTGGTGGCCCTGGTTTTCTATTATTGTATCCGTCTGTTTATTCGCACGCGCTCCATTCATCTCGTGCGCGGCTTCGTGTTTCTCGGATTGTTCTATTTCATCGTCTCCGCGCTGAACATGTCGACAACAAGCTTTTTGTTTTCACGGCTGTTCGGCGATATTGTGCTCGTGATCGTTTTGCTGTTTCAACCGGAATTCCGGCGGGCGATCGAATCCTTCGGCCGCGGCGACTTTGCGAAGTTTACGCTGTTTTCCCGCTACTCATCCCTGATGCGCGAGGAGACCCAGCAAAGCATTTCCGCATTAGTGAAGGCGAGCGTCAATATGAGCGACAACAAAGTCGGCGCTCTGATCGTCATTGAGGGTAAATCACCCCTCGGAGAGATCATCGCAACCGGCAGCGAGATCGACGCTAAGATTTCCGAGCCGATTGTGGAAAACATCTTTTATCCGAAATCACCGCTGCACGACGGCGCGATGGTCATCCGTAACAACCGCATTACTGCGGCCGGATGCATTCTGCCGCTGACACAGAACGATTTGAGTCGTGAACTCGGCACACGTCACCGCGCGGCGGTCGGTATGAGCGAAGCGTCGGACGCGCTTGTGGTCGTGGTGTCGGAAGAAACCGGCGCCATCTCTGTGGCCCAGGGCGGCACGCTGCGCCGCAGACTGACAAGCGGCGAACTGTTGGAAACGCTGACATCTTATTTGATTTCCGACGACGAAAAGAGCCCAAAACTGCACCGGAGGAAGCATCATGAAAAAGACGCATGAGCCAACAGAAAAAAAGACGCTCTATGAGCGTATCTTTTCCAATAATAAGCTGATCCTCGCGCTCAGTTTCGTGCTCGCAATAATCCTTTGGGCAGTCATCAAAATCAACTACAGCGAAAATACCACGCGTGTGATCTCTGACGTGAAAGTGGATCTTGACGCGGCGCTGGCTGCGGAAAACGACTTTGTTCCGTTTTATGACGACGACGATCTGACCGTGGATGTGGAAGTTTACGGCAAGGCGTTCGATATCAACAACTACTCTTTGACGCGCGACGATATTACGATCGAAGCGACAAGCGGTTATATCGATACCGCCGGCTACAAAACACTGACGCTGACGCCGGTCGTCGACGGCGCAGTCAGCGTTGTCAAAATCACCCCGTCTACCGTCTCTGTCTATTTCGATCGTATGCGCACGTCGCAGGTTAATGTGGAGGCGAAGCTCACCAACGAGACGGATTCGCTGGTCGCCGACGGCTATTCGGTCGGGCAGATCGCGCCGTCAGTCAATACCGCAAACGTGAGCGGACCTGCGTCGGTCGTGGATAATCTGTCGAAGGTGTATTTTGAAGCGACGGTCGCGGACGATCAACTTCCGCTGTCTGCAACGACGGAAGTTACTGCAAAGATTTCGTATGCGCTCGACAAGCAGCGGGATTCGCGTTTCCTTGTGTGCGACAACGTCGGCACTGATGCGAACCCGGCAACGGTTACGATCCCGGTCTATCAGGTAGACACTGTCCCGACTACAGTCAAGTTTGTCAATCAGCCTCCGGCTTTCGACGATGCACCGCCGCAGGTGCGGATCTCACCGACCGAGGTTGAAATCTCCTATACGCCCGACGAGGAAGGCTATACGTCCTTTACCGTCGGCACCATCGATTTTCATGATCTGAAAAATGGCGTCAACCGCTTTACCCTGACTGCTGACGAAACCGGTGCCGCCTTGCTGACCAATCCTGAGGAAAAAACATTTCAGGTGCAGGTCGATCTGCGTAACATGCAAAGTACGACAATCGATGCGACCGGCAGCAACGTCGTTTTTTTGAACGCGTCGAACAACAAAAAATATAAAGCCAATCTGGATGCCAGCGGGCTGGATTCTCTCACACTGATCGGTCCTGCGGAGAGTCTTGCCAAAATCACCGCCGACCAGTTGCAGATAGAGATCAACGTTTCCGCTTTTAAAACCGTCACCGACGGCTGGCAGCGGGCAAAAATCAGCAATATCGCAATCATGTCGGATTCCATCGACGACTGCTGGGTCTATGGCAATTATGAAGCACGGGTTCTCGTGACTGATAAATAAAAGAAGATCGCCTGAAAAACGGCGATCTTTTTTTCGTTATTTTTTCTTTTTGACAAGCGCGGCCCCGATGGAAAGCGCGGTTGCGGCGCCTGTTGCAATCAGTCCGTGCGGCAGATATTTGAGCACCTGCCGCGGTGATGACGGCGTGTGGGTATAGACAAATTCCGTCAGCGGTTTTGCCGGACGATAGTCGCACAGATCCTCCATGGTGATGGTGTGCGTTTCGAATGCCGCCGGATCTTTTTCGTCCAGCGTAAAAACGCGCACGCCGCGCTTACTGCCCGCGCCATAGGTGTGAAAGCCGCTGCCCTGCGTATAACCGAGCTGAATACCGCGGTGCGGCAGGGAAAAGGAGTTGATATGGTCGTGGCCGACATATATTCCGCGTACATCGCCCTTTTCCGTCAGTGCGTCCAGTTCACCGGTGCTTTCGTCCGGGGCGGCAGGGGATTCCAGCATAAAATCGCCGCGTGCCAAAGCTTCCTGCGGCAGAACATAGTATTCGCCGCTGTGGCTGTAAAATGCCTCTACGGCGCCTTTTGTACCTTTTTTCACCCGCACGAGCGCATTGTAGTATTCGGGCAGGGGAATATGCTGAAATACCAGCGCCGGCAGATATTGCCCGTTTTCCTGCTGCAGTCTTTCGCGTTCCGCGCGGAACCACTGTACACGTTCCGGCGTCACCGGCGCATAGGCGCTGTTGTCGCCTTTGCCGCCTGAATCAATGACATACAGTAAAAGCAGAGTTTTCTTTCCGTTACTGTCCTTGATCGAAAGCGAGAAGGTGCCGGGATCATCGGCGCTTTTGATATTGCCGCCGACGAAGCCCTTGTGCGCGCGGTAGATCGGCATCTGCTCGGCATTCGGAATCCCACAGTTGCAGTCGTGGTTGCCGAAGGTGACGCAAAACGGGATACCGCGTTCCTCCAGCGGCCGCAACAGATCGGCGATGGTGCGTGAAACTTTATGATAGGTATTGCCCTTAAACGTCGGAGAATAGCCTTTGATCTGATCTCCGGTGAAAACAACAAGATCCGGCTTCGCTCTGTCCAGCGCGCGGGAGATCAGTTTGATGGTGTCCGGATTCACCGTTGATATTTCCTGTGTATCCGTGATTTGCATAATGGTGAATTTTCCGCCGTGAAAGCGCAGCTCGTCTGTCATGAAAACACCGCCTTTGTAAAATTCATTTCCAGTGTCATTCTATGCCCGAATGAATAATTGTCAAGAAATCCCGGAAAGAATTGACATCCTTTTGCTATTGTGCTATAGTAAACGCACAACATAAAATAAGATTAAAAACAGAGTAGGCGTCGGAGCGTACAGTGTCTGGGGGACGGGGAGTTGTCTTCAGAACGAATGGGAAACCTGCGATTCCGGTGCCGCATCCCGCTGTTTTAAGGATGTTCTCCTTTTTGCAGTGGGCAAAAGGAGGATTTTTTATGTCACAACAGACCCTTTTCGCCCAACAAAACCTGCCGATCCGCTCCAAAGATTACTGGCGGTTGGCAGCTAAAAACTTTTCCGACGTCCGCATGCTCGTTTTCGCGTCGCTGATCATCGCACTGCGCGTGGCAGTCAAAATGCTCAAAATCCCGCTGGCGGCCGGTCTTTCGCTGTCGTTTGACTGCTATGTCAATTCCGTCGGCTCCATGATTTACGGCCCGCTGGTCGCGCTTGCAGTCGGCGCCGTGAGTGACACGCTCGGCTGTATTTTGTTCCCGTCGGGTGCGTATTTCTTCCCCTTCATCTTTGTTGAGATGTCCTCGTCGTTTATCTTTGCGCTGTTTTTGTGGAAACGCGAGCTGTCCGTGCTGCGTGTACTGGCGTCAAAGTTTACGGTCAACTTCGTATGCAACATTATTCTGACGTCTGTTTTCATGAAATGGATGTATTATGTGATGTACAGCCTGGAGGATGCGCAGGCTTATGCGCTGATCAATTTGACGCGTATCGGTAAAAACCTTGTGCTGTTTCCGCTCGAAGCGGTGCTCATCACGCTGATTCTTGCTGCGCTGACCCCGGCGTTCTGTTCGCTCAAGCTTTTGCCGAAAACCCAGGAAAAGATGAAGATCGAACCGAAGCATGTGGTTCTCATCATTGTGCTGACGCTGCTTTCGGTTGCGCTGATCCTGTTTTTTGTGTTCTTCCTCAAAGATTTCCTGTCGGCACATAACATCAAGATCGGATAATGAAATCATGGATCACCCGCGAAAACCGGGTGATTTTTCTTTTTATATCTTGACCCGGGGACGGAAAAGGATTATGATATAGAAGAACGAAAAGAAAGAAAAGGAATGTATTATGGGAGAAACAAAAACCGCATTTATTGCCATCGTCGGCTGTCCGAACGTCGGCAAATCCTCCATTCTCAACGCGCTGCTCGGCCAGAAGGTCGCCATCGTATCCGACAAGCCGCAAACCACGCGCACCCGCATCATGGGCGTGCTGACCGAGGGCGAAACCCAGCTCGTTTTCACCGATACGCCGGGCTTTCACCGGCCGCATAATAAACTCGGCGAAAAGATGATGCAGGCCGTCTCCGACGGTATTTCGGGCGTGGACGCCTGTCTGTTTGTTGTGGAGGCGCAAGGCAAGCTGCGCGAGGCGGAAAAGGAACTGATCGAAAAGTTTCGTCAGCAGCACATGCCCGTGATTCTTGCTATCAACAAGATCGACACCGTACCGGTCAAAACCGATCTCATGAGCCGTATTTTCGAGCTTTCGCAGGTCTATGATTTTGAAGCGGTGGTACCGGTCTCCGCCATCAAGCGTGACGGCCTTGACGATCTGCTTGCCGAAATGAATAAAATTGCGCAGCCGTCGATGCACTTTTTCCCCGACGATACGCTGACCGATCAGCCCGAGCGCGTGCTCGCGTCGGAGATCATCCGTGAAAAGATGCTGCGATTGCTCGAACGCGAGATCCCGCACGGCGTGGCTGTCTCTATCGAAAAAATGCGCGAGCGTACCGACAAGGATATTATGGATATCGAAGCGGTCATCTATTGTGAAAAAGAAAGCCACAAGGGCATCATCATCGGCAAAAAGGGCGCGATGCTCAAACAGATCTCAACCTATGCACGTCAGGATATGGAACGGTTTTTCGATTGCAAAATCAACCTGCAGTGCTGGGTCAAGGTCAAGGAAGGTTGGCGCAACCGCGAAGGTCTGATTCATAATTTCGGACTGGATTGATTTTCCTTTTGCCTGTTTGATTATTTTGTGTCTCGGATGTGAAAAGTATTAGCAAGAAATACTTTTGGAGATGAGACCATGACCAAAAAAGAGCTTTGGCAAACCTTTTTGAAAACCGGACGCGTTTCCGATTATATCGCCTATGAGCGTGCGCGCGAAGATGCGCCGGCACAGGATATCCGCAATGTCTATCCGCAGGAGTTTGCCGAAGAATTCATTCAGAATTTCGATTCCGATTTCCCTGCCATGGAGCAGATCGGAGCCGAGCCGGACGCCGGGGAGATTTTTGACGATGACGTATGATACGGATGCTTTGGTGATCAAGGCGCAAAACACAGGCGAGACCGACCGTCTGGTGACGCTTTTGACGCGTAAATACGGTGTGATCCGCGCCTTTGCCAACGGCGCGCGCAGCCCGAAAAATAAAAACGCGTCTGCCACAAGTCTGCTTTGTTACGCCGATTTTACCATCACCAAAACCGCAAAAGGCATTTGTATCGTTAAAGAATCCACCCCGAAAGAAGTGTTCTTTTCGCTGCGCAGCGACATCATCCGTTTGTCGCTCGCGCAGTATTTCGCCGAATTGTCCGGAGAACTGGCGCCGCGGGAGGAGGCGGCGGATGAATTTTTGAGTTTGCTGCTCAATGCGGTCTATCTGGTGTCCGATTCCAAAAAGCCGCTGCAGTTGCTCAAAGCCGCCACCGAGCTGCGCATGTTGTCGCTTGCGGGCTATATGCCGTCGCTGCTCGGCTGTGCGTCGTGCGGAACGTTTGAAACGGAGGAGATGCGCTTTTGCACGCGCTCCGGCAAATTGTTCTGCGCGGACTGCACGCCGCCGGAATCGTTTGTTCCCGTGCCGAACAGCGTCGTTCACGCGATGCGTCACATCTGCCTGAGCGACCCGGGCAAGCTGTTCAGCTTTCGGCTGTCGGACGAAAATCTGCTGCTGCTATGTGACCTGAGCGAGCGGTATTTACTGGCTATGACCGGCAAACGCTTTGCCACACTGCAGTTTTATAAAACCATGACTCGTTAACGAAAGGCAAAACTATGGACAGACATTACATATCTCTGGAACTCGATAAGATCCTGCAGCGTCTGAGCACGTTTGCGGGTTCGTTTGACGCCAAAGAGGAAATCCTCGCGCTTGAACCGCAAACAGATCTTGACGACGTGCAGCGTCTGCAGCAGCAGACGGTAGACGCGCACATGCTTATGGCGCGTTTCGGCGGCCCGTCGTTCAGCGGGCTCAAAAACGTCAACAATGCGCTTTCGCGCGCCAACGCCGGCTCCGTGCTTTCCATGAGAGAACTGCTTGACGTGGCCGGTGTTTTGCGCACAATCCGCGCCATCAGCGAATGGAGAGACAGCAACGCAGGCGTCGCGTGCAGTATCGACGTTTATTTTGACGCGCTGACGCCGAACAAGTATCTCGAAGACAAGATCTATCAGTGCATCATCAGCGAAGACGAAATGAGCGACAACGCGTCGCCGACACTGCACGACATCCGCCGCAAGATTCGCGCGGCGTCCTCGCGTGTCCGGGAACAGCTCGACAAACTCATCCGTTCGCCGCATTATCAAAAGTTTTTGCGCGAAGCGATCATTACCCAGCGCAACGGCCGCTATGTGGTGCCGGTCAAGATTGAACACCGCGGCGAAGTAAAGGGTTTGGTGCATGACACGTCCTCCTCCGGCGCAACGGTGTTTGTGGAACCGTCGGCGGTTGTGGAAGCGAACAACGATATTAAAGTGCTGCAAAGCAAGGAACGCGACGAAATGGAGCGTATCCTCGCCGAACTTTCCGACGAGGCCGGCTCGTTCTATGAAGGCATCAAGCAAAGCTATCTGTGCGCCGTGGAACTCGACGTGATCTTTGCAAAAGCCAAATACGCCTACGACCTGCGTGCAACGGCGCCGGAGCTCAACGCCTATGGCAAAATCAACCTGCGTCAGGCGCGCCATCCGCTGATCGACCCGAAAAAGGTGGTTGCAACCGACATTCGTCTCGGCGATGAATTCGATACGCTGATCATTACCGGCCCGAACACCGGCGGCAAAACGGTTTCAATCAAAACGCTGGGACTTCTGACGCTGATGGCGATGTGCGGTCTGATGCTGCCGGTTGGCGACCGCAGCGAAATCTCCGTGTTTACCCATGTGCTCGCAGACATCGGCGACGAGCAGAGCATCGAACAATCGCTGTCCACCTTCTCGTCCCACATGACGAATATCATTTCTATTCTCAAGATCGCCGACAGCGAATCGCTTGTTTTAATTGACGAACTCGGCGCCGGCACCGACCCGGTAGAGGGTGCGGCGCTTGCTATGGCGATCCTCGAACAGCTCCATCAGCAGGGCGCAAAGATTGCGGCCACGACCCATTATGCGGAACTCAAAACCTACGCGCTGGAAACGCCCCATATCGAAAACGGAAGCTGCGAATTTGACGTTCAGTCGCTCAAACCGACCTACCGTCTGCTCATCGGTGTACCCGGCCGCTCCAACGCGTTTGCGATCTCCGAACGGCTCGGGATGGCACATCCGATCATTGAACGCGCCCAGCAGCTTGTCAGCGGTGAAAACCGCAGCTTCGAGCATGTGCTGGAAACGCTCGAGGAGAGCCGTGCCGAATATGAGACCAAGACCAAAGAGGCCGAGGCGCTCAAACTGCAGGCCGATAAAGCCCGTGAAACCGCGCAGCAGTATAAGGATTCGATTGAACAACTGCGCCAACAAGAGCTGGAAAAAGCGCAGGCACAGGCGACGCGGATTGTGGAACAAGCCAAGCGCAGCGCCTATGCGTTGATGAATGAACTGGAGGAACTGAAAAAGCAAAGCGACAAATCCGCCGATAAAGCCGAAATGCTGCGCCGCGCCAAACAGCAGTTCCGCCGCTCGATGGGCGAATTTGACGAGATCACGAATCCCGTGGTTGCGCAGGTCGATCCCGATGAACCGTATGTGCTGCCGCGCGAACTGCGCATCGGCGACGAGGTGCTGGTGGTCGATATGGGCAAAACGGCAACCGTGACTGCGTTGGCCGACAAAAAAGGCGAAATCGAAGTGACGGCCGGCATCATTAAGCTGCGCACACCGCTGGAAAACCTGCGGCTGCAAACGAAAAAAGAACCGCCGAAAAAGACGTCCCGCGCCGTACCGAAATCGGGCGGCGGCGATTTCCACGTTGCCGGCGGGCAGCGCAACGAATGCGATCTGCGCGGCATGAACGTGGAGGAGGGGATTCTCGAACTCGAACGCCACATGGACCGCTGCATGCGGCAGGGTCTCGGGGAGCTGACGGTGATCCACGGCAAAGGCACAGGTGTGCTGCGCAAAGGGATTCAGGATTATCTGCGTAAAAACAAGTTTGTCAAATCCTTCCGTCTCGGCACGTTCGGCGAAGGCGAAAGCGGTGTGACGATCGTAACATTTAAATAAAACGCTTAACCGCCGGTTTATCCGGCGATTATTCTTTTCGGGTGTAAAGATTTTTTCATTTACACCCCTTGACAAACTGGAGGGAAGTGTGTATAATAGCAGAGCTGTAAAGAAAGGAAACTTTACACTTGTGAAAGAGAGGAAAACGTCATGGCGAAAAATCTGGATGTCACACTGCTGTTTGACATCTACGGCGATATGCTGACGCAAAAGCAGCGCGATTTTATCACATACTATTATGACGACGATCTTTCTTTGGCAGAGATTGCCGAAAACGAGGGCATTACCCGGCAGGGCGTCCGCGATTCGATCAAACGTGCCGAGGCGCAGATGGAATCATTTGAAGCGCACCTCGGGCTGAAACGGCGGTTCGACGAACTGCGCGACGGGCTGCGTGAAATCAATGAGATGGCGGATATCATCAACGAAGTGAATATGCGCACCATCTTGTCTCGTGAAATCAACGACGCGGTATCGCGGATCCATTCCGTTTCCAAAATGCTCGCTGACTCCTAACAGATTTATCGAAATAAAGGAAGAATGAACTATGGCATTTGAAGGTCTTTCCGAACGACTGGAGGCCGCCTTCAAACGACTGAGAAGCAAAGGCTCGCTGACCGAATCTGACGTCAAAGACGCCATGCGCGAAGTGCGTTTGGCGCTGCTGGAAGCCGACGTCAACTATAAGGTCGCCAAAGACTTTACCAAAACCGTCACAGAGCGCGCCATCGGCGCCAAGGTTATGGAAAGTCTGACGCCGTCGCAGATGGTCATCAAGATCGTCAACGAAGAGCTGACAAATCTCATGGGCGGCACAAAAGCCCGGCTCAACACCGCCAACCATCCGCCGACAATTGTGATGATGTGTGGTTTGCAGGGCTCCGGTAAAACCACCCACAGCGCAAAGCTTGCGCTGATGCTCAAAAATCAGGGGCACCGGCCGCTGCTTGTGGCGTGCGACGTCTATCGTCCCGCTGCAATCAAACAGTTGCAGGTGGTCGGCGAAAAGGCGGGTGTGCCTGTTTTTGAACGCGGGCAGATCGACCCGGTCGAAATCGCACGGCAGGCAATCACCGAAGCGAAGGACCACGGCTATGACTATGTGTTCCTTGACACGGCAGGCCGTTTGCATGTCGATGAGACGCTGATGAACGAGCTGAAAAACATCAAAAGCACCGTTCATCCGCACGAAATCCTGCTTGTGGTTGACTCTATGACCGGTCAGGACGCGGTGAATGTTGCAACGTCGTTTAACGAAGCGCTCGGCATAGACGGTCTGATCCTCACCAAGCTCGACGGCGATACCCGCGGCGGTGCGGCGCTTTCCGCAAGAGCCGTGACCGGCAAGCCGATCAAGTTCGTCGGTACCGGCGAAAAGCTCGGTGACCTCGACGTGTTCCATCCTGACCGCATGGCGTCGCGTATCCTCGGTATGGGCGATATGCTTTCGCTGATTGAAAAAGCGGAGCAGGAGCTTGACGAGAAGAAAGCGCGCGAGCTCGAACAAAAGCTGCGTAAAAATAAATTCGATCTCAACGATCTGCTCGATCAGATCAGTCAGATGCGCCGCATGGGTTCCATCAAGGATATTTTACGCATGCTGCCAGGTATCGGCCGCAAGGTTGATGATGTTGAGGTCGACGAAAAAGCGTTTGACCGCATGGAAGCGATCATCTATTCCATGACGCCGCAGGAGCGCGCCAAGCCCGACATCATCAACCCGTCGCGCAAACGCCGGATCGCTGCCGGTTGCGGGATGCAGGTGGAGGATGTCAACCGGTTGCTTTCGCAATACCGTCAGATGCAAAAGATGTTCAAACAGTTCAACGGCAAAAACACCAAAAAGATGCGCAAGCGCATGATGAACATGCCGGGCATGAACGGTATGAACGGACTCGGCGGCATAGGCGGTCCGGGCTTCCCGATGTAAATTTGTTTCGTATGATACACATTAAGTGATCAAATAATAATTATTATCATTTTTGGAGGTAACAACAATGGCAGTGAAAATCAGATTGCGTCGTATGGGCGCGAAAAAGGCTCCGTTCTATCGTGTGGTCGTGGCGGACTCCCGCTATCCGCGTGACGGCCGTTTCATCGAAGAGATCGGTTATTATGATCCGATGAAGAACCCCGCCGACATCAAGATCGATGCTGAAAAAGCGCAGAAATGGTTGAACAACGGCGCACAGCCGACCGATACCGTGAAGGCGCTGCTCAAGAAGAGCGACATCATTAAATAAGTTTGGGGGAACATACCTTGAAAGAGTTACTCTCTATGATCGCAAAAGGTTTGGTTGACGAACCCGATCAGGTAACAGTTGAGGTTGACGACATCAACGAAGAAGGCGTCATCGTGTTCCATCTTCATGTTGCGCCCGACGATATGGGCCGCGTGATCGGAAAGCAGGGCAGAATTGCCAAAGCGATCCGCACCGTGATGCGCGCAACCGCAAACAGAGCCGATTCCAAGATTCTTGTGGAAATCGATTGAACAGAAAAAAAGACCGCTTCGACGGTCTTTTTTCTTATGGCAGTCAGGTCAGCAAGCCGCCTTAAGACGGCTTGCTGTTATTTCATCTGCAAGATTTCCTTCACCGGGCCGTACATCGCATCGTCCCTGACCGGGAACGGCTTATAAATATTCTTAAGGAACGACCCGAACAATGCGCGTTTCGGAATGGTGTCCATCTGATATTTCGACAGCAGTTCTGTGACCATCTGCGTTTTGTCACGGTTTTCGCGGACGATCACGCCGGTCATAACGACTTCCACTTTTGCGCTGCATCGCAAGTTTTCAATCTGGATGATTGTTTTACCGTTTTGATAAACCGGATGTATCGTTTTTGTGCGTCCGTCCACCTTAACCATGAGCGTCTGCACTTTGGAAACGTCGTCAAATATGAGCGTATAGCTGCGCCGTTCGGGAAGGGAAGCGAGATCGCCTTTTGCGCCGTCGATTGTAAACTGCACGGTGGTGCCGGCTTCGCGCAGCGTCATTGCTGTTTTTGCAAATGCACCGTTTTCAAACGCCAGCGTTTCGCCGTCATCCTCATACAACGTGAACGCACCGTTGCCGCGGAACAGTCGGA
>CACWJV010000024.1:14832-18680 GCA_902761265.1 Oscillospiraceae bacterium
ATCCACTGGCTGCCCTCATAGATGTTGCCGGTGTACCAGTCAGTCCAGCGGCCGCGCGGCAGCCAGACCCTTGTTTTAGCGAGCGTGGTGCGCCTGTTTGTCGGCTCGGTGATCGGACAGACCATCAGTTCCGTGCCGAAGAAATACTGGTTCGGCGCATGATACGCGTTTTCGTCGTCCGGATAAGGGTAGTACATCGGCTCGACAAGCGCATGGCCGTCACGGTATGTCAGATAGTTCATGCTGTATAGATAGGGAATCATCGCGTGCCGTTCGCGCAGTGCCGCCGTTGCAGCCTGCTGGGCAGCATAACCGTAAGTCCACGGCTCTTTACCCATAAACGGATCGTTCGTGGAATGCAGGCGCATGATCGGGGAATACTGACCGTATTGTACCCATCGCGCGTAAAGCTCGTCGTTGCGTGCGCCGAGCATATGGCCGCCGATGTCGTGGCTCCACCAGGTGTAGCCGACGTTGGATGCTGTTGCCGTGAAATATGGCTGAAACTGGAGCGACCGCCACGAAATCACCGTGTCGCCAGAAAAGCCGAGCGGATAGCGGTGCGAGCCGGCCTGCGCAAATCGCGAGAGCGTCAGCGGCCGTTTGCCGTCGCGTTTGGCAAACAGGGAGTGATAATGATTGAGCGCCCAAAGGGGATCGAGCCCGGGAATCGCCGTGGTTTTTTCCTGCTGCCAGTCGATCCACCAAAAGTCAACGCCTTCGTCTTCCATCGGCTGATGCAGCACCTTAAAATATGCTTCGCAATACTTTGGGTCGGCGATATCGAACGGAATGGTGCGGTTTTCTTTCGGATCCATCCCCATCGCCCGCGCCATTTCGGCATAGCGGTCTTCAAACGGACGCACACCCTGTGCCGGGTGGAGATTCAGCGGTACTTTGAGATCCATTTCGTGCAGCTTGTCGAGCATAGCCTTGTGATCGGGGAACAGATCCGTGTTCCAACTATAGCCCGTCCAACCCATGCCGTTGATCACGTCACGCAGCGTTTTCCGTTCGCCGCCAAGCCCGAGCTGTTCGTTTGAAAATTTGTCTCCAACATTGACCCAGTGCCAGTCCATGTCGATTGTGGCGACGGTTATTGGAATCTTGCGGTCAAGGAACTGTTGCATCAGATCGAGATATTCCTGCTGTGTATATGCTTTATAGCGGCTCCACCAGTTGCCTAAACACCAGCGCGGAACGAGCGGTGTTTGCCCGCACAGACGGTAAAAATCGCGCAGACAGCCGCGATAATCGTTGCCATAGGCAAAATAGTATTTGTCGCTTTGCGTCTTGCTGCGCGGCAAAATCGTCCCGTTGTCAGCCAGCAGACAGCTTCGGCTGTCGTCCATCACCGTTACGCCGCCGCGGCTCATCAGTCCGTCTTCCAGCGCATGGCTGCCGTTGACGCCGTCAAGGGTGCGATACGTGCCCTTGAGATTGCCGGCGGCGAAATCTGTCACATGTCTGCCGCTTTTGAGCGTTACGCCGACCAGTGCGCGTTTGCCGAGATCGAAATGAAAGATCGTCTGTGTAGTGCGGATCAAAAGCGCGTCGCCGCTTTCTTCAACAGAAAACTGCGGCCGCTCAAAATCGCGAAACCAGACCTTCTGTGTCGCCGCGTCGCAAAACTGCCGCAATGAATCGGTTTCCACCCTAATCAGCCGCGGCGTTAGCACACTGATGCGCATTTTTCCGCGGATCACGATGCAGCGCGGATCGCTTTTCGGTGCGCAAGAGATTGAAAACAGCTTTTGATAGGCTTCGCTGAACGTTGCCATAAGAATCATCCTTTTGTATTATTTTCTCCTTCATGATACAAGAAACCGACCTTAAAAGCAAGCCGACCGGACGAATTTGTGAAAACAAACAAATTTTTTGTCAATTTTTCTACATAAAAAATTCAAGAATTCAAATAGAATAAATGGAAAAAATAAGAAAAATATGCTATGATGTATGAGTTAATATATGCGGTTTTCCGCGCATTTTTGTAACAGAGGCTGATTTATGAATATTATTATCGTCGGATGCGGCAAGGTCGGTACAACCCTTGCTGAACAACTGACAAACGAAGGACATGATATCACAGTCATAGACACCAACGAAGAAGCCATCAAGCGCGTCACCACACTTTGCGACGTGATGGGCGTTTGCGGCAACGGTGTGGTGCACCGGATCCAACAGGAGGCCGGCATCGCGTATGCCGATATGTTTATTGCCATGACCGGTTCGGATGAACTGAACCTGCTTTGCTGTCTGATCGCAAAAAAAGCGACCCAATGCAAGACCATCGCCCGCGTGCGCAACCCGGACTTTATTTCCGAACGCGGCTTTATCAAAGAAAAGCTCGGCATCAATATGCTGGTCAATCCCGAACTGGAATCCGCAAACGAAATCGCGCGCCTGTTTTCTATCCCGTCCGCCATTGAGGTCGACACGTTCGCACGCGGCAGAATCGATCTGATGAAGACCATCCTGCCTGCCAATTCACCCTTTGTCGGCCAGTCGATCGTACAGGCGCTCGGCAGACTTTCGGGTAAGGTGCTGATCTGTGCCATCGAGCGCGGCAAAGACGTGATCATTCCGAGTGGCAGCGATCTGCTGCTTGCCGGCGATAAAATCTCGTTCGTTGCGTCGCGCAAAGAAGCGTCGCATTTCTTTAAGAAAGCCGGCTTTTCCAAAGAGCATATTAAGCAGATCATGATCGTCGGCGGCGGTAAGATTTCGTTCTATCTCGCCAAACGGCTGAGCGATATCGGTTTTCGCGTCAAGATCATTGAAAAAGACAAGGCGCACTGCGAATTTCTCAATCAGATTCTGCCCGATGATGTTGTGATTATCCACGGCGACGGCAGCGACCAGAGTCTGCTGCTGGAAGAGGGGATTGAAGGTGCGGACGGCTTTGCGTCGATCACGGATATCGACGAAGAAAACATCATGCTTTCCCTTTTTGTGGAATCCAACTACCGCGCCAAGACCGTGACAAAGATCAACAAACTCAATTTTGAGGGCATCATCGACCAACTCTCGATCGGCTCTGTGATCTATCCGAAGTATATCACAGCGGAAATGATCCTGTCCTATGTCCGTGCGCTCGAAAATTCGTCCGGCTCCAACGTGCAAACGCTGTATAACATCATCGGCGGCAAAGCGCAGGCGCTGGAATTCAACATCCGCTCCCAAAGCAAAGCGATCGGTGTGCCGCTGATGGATCTGCCGATTAAAAAGAACGTGCTGCTTTGCTGCATTTCTCGCCACGGAAAAATCATCATCCCCAGCGGTCGCGATTCCGTTGAGATTGGGGACACCGTGGTTGTCGTGACGACAAACAAAGGAATGAACGATTTTAAAGATATTCTTGCGTAAAGGATCTTGTTATGAATTATCGCATGATCTTATATCTGCTCGGCTGGGTGCTGAACATCCAGAGCGTGTGTTTGTTGCTGCCGGTCGCAGTCGGCGTGTTTTACGGTGAAGCACAATGGAAGGCCTATGCTGTCGTGGCGGCTTTATCGCTGGTGTTCGGTGTTCTGCTGACGCTGAAAAAGCCGAAGCGCAACGTCTTTTTTGTGCGTGAAGGTTTTGTCACCGTGGCACTCGCATGGCTCGGTCTTTCGCTCGACGGCGCTATACCGTTTGTTCTGACAAAAGAAATACCGTCTTATCTGGATGCTGTATTTGAAATGGCTTCCGGTTATACCACGACCGGCGCCAGTATTCTGACAAACGTGGAAGCGCTTTCGCAATGTTCATTGTTCTGGCGCAGCTTTTCGCACTGGATCGGCGGTATGGGTGTGCTGGTTTTCCTGATCGCTATCGTGCCGTTGTCGGGCGGCCATATCATGTCG
>CACWJV010000025.1 GCA_902761265.1 Oscillospiraceae bacterium
AGCTCATCGGCTTTGGTACCTTTGAAGTGAAGGAAAGAGCAGCAAGAACTGGTCACAACCCGCTGACCGGCGCCAGCATCGAAATCGCTGCTTCGAAAGTTCCCGCCTTCAAGGCCGGCGCAGCGCTCAAGAACGCTGTGAAATAATTTTGCCTAGCGAATCTGGGGTTGCCGTTCGGCAATCCCTTTTCGTTTCCGGCGTAGTCAGAAAGGTGAACGTAAATGCGACTGGATAAATATTTGAAAGTATCCCGGATTATCAAACGGCGCACAATTGCCAACGAAGTATGTGATGCAAAAAAAGTCTCGGTCAACGGCAAAATCGCCCGCGCCTCGTACGATGTCAAAGAAGGGGACGTACTCGAGATTCAGATGGGGGGAAATCTGCTGCGCGCAAAGGTGCTGTCTGTCAATGAATATGCGACGAAGGCGGATGCATCCTCTATGTATCAGATTCTTTGAATCATAAAGACCGGAATAAACCGAGCCTCTCTGTCATACAGTGAACAGGGAGGTTGATTATATGACGGAAGAGCTTTCGAAGCTGCAGGCGCACACCCTGTTATTGGAAGATCGAAGCAGATTGAAACTCAGCGGCGTGTCTGATGTGGATTCTTTTGACGAAACTGCTGTAACTGCATACACCGTGCAGGGCGAACTGCATATCGGCGGTACACAACTGCGGGTGATTTCGCTCAATACCCAGACCGGTGATTTATTGATGGAAGGCACGGTGTCCTCTATGGTCTATCTCGACAACGCGCCGAAAAAGCAAAGCTTTTTATCGAGACTGCTGCGATGAAATACAGTGAACCGCTCCAGTCTCAACTGGAAATGATTCTTGTGTTTCTCGGCGTAGGTTTTTTGCTTGGCGCGTTCTATTTCGTATGTACGTTCTTCCGTTATTTGCTGGGCGGCAAAAAAGCGGTTGTTTTCTCATTGGACTTGGTTTTCTGCCTTGGCACGTTTTTTGTCCTGTTCTCCGTCTTTCTATCCTATACCAACGGCGTCTGGCGAATGCCTGCGTTAATCAGCGCTGCGGCCGGATTCTTTTTGTTCCGGCTGTCAATTGGGGAACTGTTGAAAAAGCCCTTGTGCCGGTTTGCCGGTTTGCTTCGCAAATGCGCAGCCGCCTTTTTTCGTCCGATGCACCGTTACAGCAAGGGGATATTGTCGTTGTTGCAACGGATAAGGGATCATGCTGCTTCCGGTATAAAGCGAAGAAAGTGGGAACGGCAGCAGAACAATGCCGTCAGACAACAGCAAAAAAATATCTCGAAAAAAGAAAAAAATAATGAAAAAGCACTTGAAAAATAGAAATCGTTTTTGTATAATAAGTATTGTAAAAATTTGGGCTTTTCGTGAGCACATTATGAAGGAGCTGCTTGTTTTGGAAAAGAAAGCGACCACTCGCAAAATTGACAAAAAGCACAGCGTGCTTCTGATCCTCTTGATTTTAGCATTTGTCGGTGTAATTGTCGCCGGATGTATTATGAATTATGCGCATGCTGCCAACAACAATAAAGAAATTGCAGCTTTATCGGAAAAAGTAGAAGAAGCGAAAACAGAAAACGAAGAGTTAGAACGCTTCCTGAACGATAAAAACCACGATGAATACTATGAAAAGATTGCGCGGGAAGAGTATGACTATGCCAAACCCGGTGAGCGTGTTTTCTATGATTCATCGTTTGGAAATAAGAAATAATCGGGAAATCTAAAGCAGAGAGGGTCAAAGCGTATATGCTTGAAGTTGGGCAGATTGTTGAAGGTAAAGTGACGGGATTAACGGGCTTTGGTGCGTTTGTTACGTTGCCTGACGGCAAAAGCGGTATGGTACATATCTCGGAGGTCTCAAATGTTTTTGTCAAAGATATCAAGGATCATTTGACCGAAGGCCAGGATGTCAAGGTAAAGATTATTGCGATCGGCGATGATGGCAAGATCAGCCTTTCCATTAAAAAGGCGAGCGAACCTGATCCGGCATCTGCTGCGCAGCACCCGCGTCGCCAGCCGCGTCGGTCCGCACCGAACGTTTGGCAGGGACAGACGAAAAAGCCTTCAACCGAAAATATGTCCTTTGAAGACATGATGGCTCGTTTCAAGCAGGTCAGCGATGAAAAAATGACCGACCTCAAGCACGCCGGCGAATCCAAACACGGTGGCGGTTATTCCCGGCGCGGCAAAGGCAACAATTGATTCACATATTTGAAATGTTTTTCCGACAGCGTTCGTCTGTCGGTTTTTTGATTTTCTATTTGTGATGGCTCTATCTCATTTTTTTAAACCGCTTTTTCGGAATCCGCCTTTACATACGGGGAGAAATCTGTTATAATCATAAAAAATCTGTTGAAACGGGGAGTCCAATCATGAAACACACATTTCAAAAGGTGCTTGCGCTTGTGTTGGTGTTTGCCGTACTCATATCCTTTGCATCTATAACTGCATCCGCATTCAGCTATACCGATGTGCCGACCGTCTATCTTTACGGTTACGGCAGCATCTTGAACGCTGATAAAACCGACACCAGTTCTAAACAGATTTATCCGGTTACGATTCCGAACTCTTTTGCCTCTGACGTTCTGGATAAGGTCAAAGGTCCGCTGTCCAAAGGCATTTTCCTGCATAACTGGGAGGATTTCCACCGCGTTGTGATTGACACCGTCTGCGGCCTGTATGAAGACGCTGCGCTCGATCAAAACGGCGAACTGCACAACAATTCCGGCAACCGTTATGCCAATTACACCTATCCGCTCAATGACCGGAAAGGCGAAAATGGATATGAGCTGAACACTTATAACTATTCGTTTGACTGGCGGCTGGATCCGTTTGAGGTTGCCGCAGGGTTGAAGGAGTTCATAGAACAGGTTTGCAAGGCGACCGGCTATGATCGGGTCAATCTCATGGGTCGCTGTCTCGGTTGCAACATCATTCTCGCTTATGTGCAGGCATACGGCTTTGACCGTGTAGATCAGATTTGTTTTTATGCGCCGGGTTTTCAGGGCTTTGAATGCATCGGTGCGCTGTTCAGCGGCGAGATCAATCTCGACCCCGACGCAATTCCGGATTTTTTGGATCATTCCGCGCGCGCACAGTATGGCGGAGAAGATAATCCTACCTATGATCTGCTTGTTACGGCGCTCGAGTTTTTGAATGCCGCAAAGACGCTGAACGTTGCAAAACCGGTTTTTGACAATTATCTGATTCCTGAATTCCGCAATTATATTTTGCCGGAAACTTTGCGCCGTACGTTTGGCACTTTCCCGAGCTTTTGGAGCTTTGTTGGCGACGAGTATTATGCAAAAGCCAAACAGACGGTCTTCGGCGGCTGCGAAGAAACCTACGGCGGAATCATCGAAAAAGCCGACCATTATCATAATGATGTAATGGCAAACACCAAAGAATTAATTCTAACCGGATTGGAAAAAGGCGTGGAGACCTACATCGTTTGCAAATACGGCTCGCGTATGGGCCCGGTTTTGAAAAACGCGGACGTGCAGGGCGATTCCACTGTTACAACGGCTAACAGTTCGTTCGGTGCAACGACAGCGCCGCTTTACGGCACACTGTCCGATTCGTTTATCAGCGGCATACAATCCGAAAACGGCGCGAAATATCTTTCACCGGATCATCAAATCGACGCGACATCCTGCCTCTTGCCGGATCACACCTGGTTTATCAAAAATCTCTATCACCATGAACTGCCGGAATCCGTACATGAAATGATCGCGGTGTTGTTCGATTATGACGGCTATACCAGTGTTTGCGATCTCGAGGAGTATCCGCAATTTTTGATTTATGACCGCAACCAAAAAACAATTTCGCCGCTTGGTGGTGATTCTTCGACGGTCAAAGCGCCGAACTATTCCTTCTTCAAAAAGTTGATTGAACTGTTCAAATTGATTTTCAGTCTTTTGAAAAAGTGATGGTTTCAGAAACGGACGTTTTCAACAGAGCCTGCCGGGTACGGCAGGTTCATTTTCTGCACAGCTTGTGAATATTTTGTAAACAATCAATCCTTGGTTTGACTTTAGCGCGCTAATGTGCTAACATAGCAAAGTACAAATCCACAGAAGGGAGACAAACGCTATGGCAGATTTGAATGCGGCGTCCCGGCTAAAGTTGTATCAGACTGTGCTCAATCTGAATTCGATTGAGGAGTGCGAGCGCTTTTTTGAAGATCTTTGCACAATCCGGGAGATCACAGATATGGCGCAGCGGCTGGAAGCGGCTGTGCTGTTGGATCGGAAAGTCAGTTATCAGACGATCGCGAAACAGGTCGGCATCAGCACAGCAACAATTGGAAGAGTCAGCAAGTGTCTCAATTATGGCGCCGGCGGCTATCGTCTGGTGTTGGATAAACTGCAGAAAGAGGAAGAAACCCATGAATCAAAATAACGCAAAAAGTGCATCTGCGGTTTCCGATGCGCTGTGTGCGATGTATGGAGCCTATGGCTACAAACAGTATAATATGAGTAAATTTGAAGCGTATGATCTATATGTGCGCAACAAAGATTTTTTGATTTCCGACAGCGTCATCACGTTTACAGACACCAACGGCCAGCTCATGGCGCTTAAACCTGACGTGACGCTTTCCATCGTCAAAAACAATCGTGACGAACCCGGCTGTGTGCAGCGGCTGTATTATCAGGAAAATGTGTATCGTATCTCCAAGGGGACGCATTGTTTCCGTGAACTGCCGCAGACCGGTCTGGAGTGCATGGGTACGATCGATATGTTTTGTTTGTTTGATGTGATTCGCCTGGCGTGTCTGAGCCTGCGCGCGGTGTCCGACGACTGTGTGCTGGATCTTTCCCATCTCACACCGGTACGTGTTGTTTTTGAAAAGCTGCAGCTTGCGAAGCATGTGCAGGACATGATGCTGACTTGCATCGGGGAAAAGAATCTGCACGAACTGCGCCGCCTTTGTGTTGACAACGCAGTAGATGAAACTGCTGCCAAACAGTTGGAGACGCTCGTTTCATGCAGCGGTGAAGCGCAAACCGTTTTGCCGAAGTTGCGTCAGACATTTGACGATCCTGCAAGCAAAGCAGCTTTTTCGCAGCTTGAAGAGATCCTTTGTGAACTGCAAAAGGTCGGGCTCTCCGATATGATTCGGTTGGATTTTTCCGTTATCAGTGACATGAAATATTATAACGGTTTTGTGTTTAAGGGCTTTGTGCAGGGCGTGCCGAACAGTGTGCTGTCCGGCGGGCAGTATGACCCGCTGATGCGCCGCATGGGCAGACACGACGGGGCGATCGGTTTTGCCGTGTATTTCGACGAACTCGCACGGCTGCTGGATGATGATACGATCTATGATCTCGATACATTGCTGCTGTACGACGACAGTACACCTTGGCAGGCTGTGGAACAAATCCTGCGTGATTTGAGAAATGGCGGCGTATCTGTCGGTGCGCAGCGCACACTGCCTGCGCAGTTACGGTGCAGACGGGTCTTAAAACTGGAGAACGGCGAGGTGACGACGGTTTATGAAAATGCTTAACATCGCACTGCCAAAGGGCAGACTCGGCGAAAAAGCCTATGGGATGTTTGAATGCGCCGGGTATCCGTGCCCTTCAATCAAAGAAAACAACCGTAAATTGATTTTTGAAAACGAAGCGGCCGGGGTTCGCTATTTTTGGGTAAAACCGTCTGACGTTGCGATCTACGTGGAACGCGGCGCCGCAGATCTCGGGATTGTCGGCAAGGATATTCTGCTGGAATACGCGCCGGACGTTTATGAGCTGCTTGATCTCGGTATGGGAAAATGTCGCATGGCCGTTGC
Source organism: Oscillospiraceae bacterium (assembly GCA_902761265.1). Lineage (GTDB taxonomy): Bacteria > Bacillota > Clostridia > Oscillospirales > Acutalibacteraceae > UBA6857. The sequence goes on from CACWJV010000025.1 coordinate 5,785, forward strand.
TGCCAAAAAGTCGTTTCACGACGACCGCCGCCGCGCGCTGATCGTTGCGACCAAGTTTACGAACATCGCCTCCCGTTACTATGCGCAGCAAGGGCGGGACATTGACATCATCCATCTGAACGGTTCAATTGAGTTGGCGCCGATTTTGTCACTGTCCGATGTGATCGTCGATATTGTGGAAACCGGCACGACGCTCAAAGAAAACGATTTGGAAGAAAAAGAAACAATTGTTCCGATCAGCGCGCGGCTGATTGCGAACAAATCGAGTTATAAGTTTCAAAACGAAGCGATCGGGCACATTGTGAAAAGTATGGCACAACAATTGGAGGAACAGGCATGATCCGGATACTGAAATACGGCGACGTGGCAAACGAAGAGATCTTTGCCCGTGCCCAAAATACAACCGATGTGAGCGCCGTTGTGCGTGATATCCTTGCAGACGTTCGCGAAAACGGCGATGCTGCATTATACAATTACTGTAAAGAATTTGACGGCGCCGAACTGTCGCAACTGCTCGTTACAAAAGAAGAAATCGATGAGGCGATCCGTACAGTCGATCCGCACTTTATGGATGTACTGGAAAAAGCGGCGGCTAACATCCGGAAGTTTCACAGTCGTCAGGTGCGCAATTCCTTTATTATAAATGACACCCCCGGCGTTGTGATCGGCCAAAAGGTCATTCCTGTGGATCGCGCCGGACTCTATGTGCCGGGCGGCACGGCGGCTTATCCGTCTACGGTGCTGATGGATGTGATTCCGGCCAAGATCGCCGGTGTAAAACAGGTCGTGATGATGACGCCGCCGAACAAAGCGGGAAAGGTGAATCCTGTCATCCTTGCCGCGGCGCACGTCGCCGGCATCGACTGTATCTTTAAAGTCGGCGGTGCGCAAGCAATCGCGGCACTGGCTTACGGTACGGAAAGTGTGCCGAAGGTTGACAAGATCGTCGGTCCCGGCAACGCGTTTGTTGCGGAAGCAAAAAAACAGGTATTCGGTGCGGTCTCTATTGATATGATCGCGGGACCAAGTGAGATTTTGGTTGTATCCGACGGCAACAGCAATCCGCGTCATGTTGCGGCAGACCTGCTTTCTCAGGCGGAGCACGACAAACTTGCCTCCGCTGTGCTTGTGACGGATTCCATGGAATTTGCAAAGCAGGTGCAGCTGGAGCTGGAAACGCAGATTCCGCTGTTACAACGCGCGGAAATCGCGCGTGCGTCGATCGACAACAACGGCAAAATCATTGTGGCTGACGATCTGATGCGTGCCATTGAGATTGCCAACGAGATTGCGCCGGAGCATCTGGAACTTTGTGTCGATCGGCCGTTTGATTATCTTGACGCGATTCGTCACGCCGGCTCGATCTTTATGGGCCGTTATTGTCCCGAAGCGCTCGGCGACTATTTTGCCGGTCCGAACCACACTTTGCCGACCAGCGGCACTGCAAAGTTTTCGTCGCCGCTGTCGGTTGATGATTTCGTTAAAAAGACCCAGTACACCTATTATACCAAGGATGCGCTTGCCGCAGTGGCTGCCGACGTTGCGTTCTTTGCAACGCAGGAAGGTTTGACCGGTCACGCAAAGAGCGCGATGATCCGATTTGAGGAAACCTGAGATGAGTCGATTTTTCAGCAATCAGCATAAAGAACTGGTGCCCTATACCCCCGGCGAACAACCGACAGGGCGGCAGTATATCAAACTGAATACCAATGAATCGCCGTTTCCGCCTTCGGAAAAAGCGATTGCGTATGCCGCCGAAGCTGCAAAACAGCTCGAGCTATATCCAGACCCGACCTGCGGTGCACTGCACCAGGCGTTTGCGGCGCAATGCGGTGTTTCCCCGGATGAAGTTTTAATGACGAATGGGTCGGATGAGATTTTGCATTTTGCTTTTATGGCTTTCTGCGACGACCGGCATCCGGCTGCATTTGCGGATATCACTTATGGATTTTACAGTGTGTTTGCAAAGCTGCAGCACGTACCGTATACGTTGATTCCGCTGCGCGAGGATTTCACAATTGATCCCGAGGACTATGTCGGATTAGGGAAGACCATCTTTTTGGCAAACCCCAACGCACCGACCGGGATTGCGCTGCCGCTGGAAGCTGTGGAACGCATCGTGCGCGGCAATCCGAACAATGTGGTTGTTGTGGATGAAGCGTATGTTGATTTCGGCGCACAAAGCGCAATACAGCTTATTCACAAATATGACAACCTGCTGGTGACGCAGACGTTTTCCAAATCACGCTCCATGGCCGGTGCGCGGCTTGGCTGCGGCATCGGCTACAAAGAACTGATTGCAGATCTGAACACGATCAAGTATTCTACGAATCCCTATAACATCAACCGCATGACGATGGCAGCCGGTCTCGGCGTTTTGGAGGACGAAGCTTATACGCGCGCGAACTGCCGCAAAATCATGGACACCCGCCTGTTTACCACACAGGCACTGCGTCAGCTTGGTTTCAACGTCGTCGATTCTATGACGAATTTCGTCTTTGCCAAAGCCGACTGGATCGGCGGGCAGGCGTTGTATGAAGCGCTGAAGGAGCGCGGGATTCTGGTGCGGCATTTTGAAACGCCGCGACTCAAAGATTACAACCGAATCACGATCGGCACGACGGATCAGATGAAAGCGCTGATCCTCGCCATCGAAGACTGCAGGGAGGGTATCAAATGAGAACTGCAAAAGTTACAAGAAGAACGGCGGAAACCGATATTGCGCTCAATCTGAATCTGGACGGCTCCGGCTATTCCAATATTCAAAGCGGCGTCGGCTTTCTCGATCACATGCTCACACTTTTTGCAAAACACGGCCGGTTCGATTTGGCGCTGACCTGCAACGGCGACACCGAGGTGGACGATCACCACTCGGTGGAAGATATCGGCATTGCGCTCGGGCAGGCGTTTCGTGAAGCGCTGGGCGAAAAGCGCGGTATTGAACGCTATGGCAGTCTGATTTTGCCGATGGACGAAGCGTTGATCCTGTCGGCGGTCGACCTTTCCGGTCGCAGTTATCTTAGCTTTAGTGTGCCGATGCCGACGCAAAAGGTGGGGACGTTTGACACAGAACTGGTGGAGGAATTTTTCCTCGGGTTTGTACGCAATCTTGAATGTAATTTGCATATCCGCGCATTGGCCGGCGCCAATACGCACCATATCATTGAGGGTGTATTTAAATGTGTGGCGCGTGCGCTCAAAACGGCAGTCGCTATCGATCCGGGAATGGGAAATGAGATTCCCTCCACGAAGGGAGTGCTTTGATGGTTGCAATCATTGATTACGGAGTGGGCAATCTCTTTTCGTTGCGCTGTTCGCTGGAAAAGATCGGCGCTCAGGTTGTTGTGACCGGTGATGCCGCCGAGATCGAACGAGCGGATCGCGTGATTCTGCCAGGCGTCGGCGCTTTCCGCGACGCACGGACGAAGCTTAGAAATACGGGCCTTGATACACTGGTATGCAAACTTGCGCAGCAAGGCAAGCCGATCCTTGGTATTTGTCTCGGTATGCAAATGCTGTTTGAAAAAAGTTATGAGTTCGGCGAATATGACGGTCTGGGTCTGCTCAAAGGCAGCGTAAAGCCGCTGGAGGGTGTGATCCCGGCAGACTATAAGATTCCGCAAATCGGCTGGAACGCGCTGCAGATAGAACGGAATAGCGATCTGTTCCGATATATCAAAAACGGCGATTACGTCTATTTTGTACATTCCTATTACGCGACCGATTGCGCAGACAGTCTGATCGCTTCCTGCGATTACGGTGCGCCTATCACCGCCGCTGTCCAAAAAGACAATGTCTACGGCTGTCAGTTTCATCCGGAAAAAAGCGGCAACGTTGGGCTCAAGATTCTGCGTGCGTTCTGCTTTGAGGAGGAGAAAGCATGATACTGTTTCCGGCAATTGATCTATATGAAAAAAAGGCGGTGCGTCTGCTGCGCGGCGATTATGCGCAGATGACCGTTTACAGCGAGCACCCCGAAGAAATTGCCCTTGACTTTCTGGCAAAAGGTGCAACCCATATCCATCTGGTAGATCTGGAAGGCGCAAAAACAGGGGAGACGCCCAACTTTGATATGGTGTGCGCCATCAAAAAGGTCAGCGGTTTGTTTTGTGAAATCGGCGGCGGTATCCGTTCGATGCAAACCGTTTCGCGCTATCTTGACGCCGGAATCGACCGTGTGATCCTAGGTACAGCAGCCGTGCAGGACGAAACGTTTTTGTATGCGTGTGCCGAAACTTATGGTGACCGGATCGCTGTCGGCGTGGATCTGAAAGACGGCTTTGTCGCCATCAAGGGCTGGACACAGACCAGTGACCGCGACGTGTTCTCGTTTTGCGAACGGATGCAGCAGATCGGGATCAAAACCCTGATTTGTACCGATATCTCCAAAGACGGCGCAATGCAGGGTACAAATGTCGAACTTTACCGCGAACTGAGCGAACGGTTCTCGATGCAGATCGAAGCGTCCGGCGGTGTGTCGAGTCTCGACGATGTCAAAAAGCTGCGCACACTCGATCTTTACGGCGCGATCATCGGCAAGGCGTATTACACCGGCGCGATCGATCTTAAAGAAGCTTTGGAGGCGGCAAAATGATTACGAAACGAATTATACCCTGTCTTGACGTGCGCAACGGCCGGGTTGTGAAGGGCGTAAATTTTGAAGGTCTGAGTGATGTTTCGTCGCCGGTGGCCTTGGCACAGTATTATTCTGACTGCGGTGCGGACGAGCTAGTTTTTTATGATATCACGGCTTCCGCCGAAGGCCGAAAGCTCTTTTCCGATATTTTGACAGAAACGGCAGGCAAGGTCTTTATTCCGCTGACCGTCGGCGGCGGCATCAATACGCTGGACGATTTTGACCGTGTGCTGAAATGCGGCGCCGATAAGGTCAGCGTAAACTCCGGCGCGATCCGCAATCCGCAACTGATTGAGGACGCGGCCAAGCGTTACGGCAGCCAGTGCGTTGTATTGTCAGCAGACGTTAAACGGGTTGACGGCGTATTTCGCGTGTTTGCCAAAGGCGGCAGAGAAAATACCTGCATGGAGGCAATCGAATGGATCCGCAGCGGTGTGGAACGCGGCGCCGGCGAGATTGTGCTCAACTCGATTGATACCGACGGTGTGAAGCAGGGCTTCGATCTGGAAATGCTGCAAAAGGTTTGTGAAGTTGTGCAGGTACCGATAATCGCGTCCGGCGGTGCAGGCTGCATTGCTGATTTTATTACACTGTTTCAAACGCTGCCCCAGGTGGACGCAGGTCTTGCCGCTTCGATCTTCCATTTCGGCGAAGTTGCAATCAGCGATTTGAAACGGGAGATGGCGCGGCGCGGTATTCCGACCCGACTATAAGGAGGTAACATCATGGTGAAGATAGACGAACTGAAATTTGATGAAAAGGGCCTGATCCCGGCGATTGTTGTGGACGCAAATACAAAGCGTGTTCTGACGCTTGCATATATGAACCGCGAAAGCCTGCAGATTTCTATGGAGCGTGAACTGACCTGTTTTTTCAGCCGGTCAAGGCAAAAGCTCTGGCTCAAGGGTGAAACGAGCGGCAACTATCAGCATATCGTCTCTATTACGGCGGACTGCGACAAGGACGCGCTGGTCGTGCTGGTTGAACCGGACGGACCTGCCTGCCACAAGGGCACAACGTCTTGTTTTAATGACGTGGTATTTGAAAGTGAAGAACGTCACCCGTTTTCGATGGACGGTCTGATGCGGCTGATTGAAGGTCGCAAAACGACAAAGAAAGAAGGCTCCTATACTACCTATTTGTTTGAAAAGGGTCTTGATAAAATATTGAAAAAAGTGGGTGAAGAATCCACCGAAGTCATCATTGCTGCAAAGGCGGAGGACAAGCGTGATACGATTTATGAGATCGCAGATCTGACCTATCATGTGATGGTGCTGATGACGGAAATGGGCATTTCGCTTGATGAAATCATGCTCGAGCTGGCGTCGCGTCATGTGATTGACCATAAAGTCAAACAGGAGAAAATGACCTGATTGAAAGGAAAGCATTATGACTGAATATGAAAAGATCCACGCACAGATGCTGTATCTGCCGGAGGATCCCGAAATCATGCGCGAACAGCTCGGCTATTTAGATAAACTGTACGATTTCAATCAAACGCGTCCGTCGGAGCTGGACAAGCGTGATACAATGCTCAAAGAGATGTTTGCGGAAATCGGAGAAGACTGTTATATCGAGCCGCCGTTTTATGCCAACTGGGGCGGTCATCACGTGCATTTCGGCGATCATGTGTACGCGAATTTTCATCTGACGCTGGTGGACGATACGCATATCTATGTCGGGTCCAACACGATGTTTGCGCCAAACGTTACGGTTGCGACAGCCGGTCATCCGATCGAACCGTCGCTGCGTGAAAAAGCGTACCAGTATAATCTGCCTGTGCATATCGGTGAAAACTGCTGGATCGGCGCCGGTGCGCTGATTATGCCCGGTGTGTCGATCGGCGACAATACCGTGATCGGTGCTGGGTCTGTTGTTACAATAGATATTCCTTCGAATGTGGTGGCGGTGGGCAATCCCTGTCGTGTGTTGCGGGAGATTGGCGAACGTGACCGGATGTATTATTGGCGAGACAAAACGATCGATCCGGCCTTGTTCGAAGGACTTGCGTCCTGTGATCATTCGGAATAATTAAGAATCCTTTGAAAGGGTCGCACAAAAAAGTTGCGGCCTTTTCATTCTTTTTGTCTAAAGTACTTTATTTTCTATTCACAATATGGTAAAATATAAAAGTAAAGATCCCCAAAATGAAGAAACAGGAGGACTTATCATGGAGAAAACATACATCGGTTGGCGGGAAGCCGACTATAAGAGCAAACAAACAGAATACACCGAGCCGACACAGATGCTTGCAGAGGACGGCACGCTGCTGGTCAAAGGCTGGGCGCGGCACAATGTGTTTGACTATGACCGTTATCATGTGAAGGCGACGTTGCGCCGCAAGGAATGGGATTTCTATCAGATCTCTAACGGCAGATATATGGCGCAGATCTCATTCGCAAATATCTCTCTGGGCGGTTATGTGTCCGCGGTACTGGTTGATCTGCGGGCCGGAAAAACGATTTCCAACACCATGTCTCCGTTTATCGGCGGTAAGGATAAGTATGTGCTGCCGCCGAAGGGCGATGTGCCGAATTTTGTCAAAATGGATATCGGCAAAGCCTCGTTTTGCTTCGATACGAAAGAAGATTCGCGCACGTTGTTTTTCAAAATGAACGACGTAGAGTGCAATTTTCAGATGGATATAATGCCCGGTCTTGAGAATATGACGACGGTGCTGCCGTTCAAAGGTCACCCCGACCGCTATTTTATGACGACCAAGCAGATGTGTATGCCGTGCGAAGGCACTTTCCGTTTCGGTGACCAGACTGTGGAATTTACAAAAGACGATACGTTTTGCTCGCTCGACTGGGGGCGTGTGTGCACGCCGTATGCGCTCGTGTGGTACTGGGGCAGCGGCTCGACCTATCTGTATGACAAAGACGGCAACAAGCACACCTTCGGCTTTGAGATCACTTGGGGCATCGGTGACGAAAGCAATGCAACCGAAACGTGCATGTTCTATGACGGCAAAGCGCATAAGTTCGGCGCGGTGGACGTCGAGACCTTCCCGAAACCGGATAAATACATGGAGCCGTGGAAGTTCCTTTCGGAAGACGGCCGGTTCAATCTGACGATGACGCCGTTTTATGATCATCACTCCGATCTGAATGTGCTCGTTATGCGCATGCATTCCCACCAGGTGCACGGTCTTTGGAACGGCACAGTCACACTGGATGATGGTACGGTCCTTGAGATCAAAGATATGTATGCGTTCTGTGAATATGTGGAGAATCGTTGGTAAGGCTTCAAGCCGGTAGGAGAATCAGAAGACAAGAAAGTATGAATGAAAGACTGTGCGCCAGATTGTCGCACAGCCTTTTCAAAAAGAATAACACCGCGGCAGGCTGATTGCTTACCGCGGTGCGTCTTTTCCTGATTGTTTACTGCTGTCAGCGACCGCTCAATTACTGCTTCGCGCCGTTGTCGAAATCTTCGAGCGCTTTCACCGTAACGGCATAGCAGTCTGCCAGACCCTGTTCATCCATGTTGTCATAGGTGTCGCGACGGGTATGATAGTAGTTTTCCAGCTTGTGGTTCAGGCCGGTGATACCGGTTGCGCGGAAGCCGGCTTTCGCAAACGCAGCGTCGTCCGTTGCGCCGCCCATCGGCGGAACCATACCTTTTTTGCAGAAGATGCCGAGTTCTTGCGAAGCTTCATAGAACAGATCGCCGACTTCTTTGTCGGTTTTGACTGTGCCGTTCAGGTTGCGATAGTTGACCATCAGTTGTTTCGGATCATGGATCGTGTCGTAGGAGATGATAAAGGTCGGCACATCTTTATAGTCGTTTTTGTGTGCCTGTGCCCATGCGGTAGC
>CACWJV010000026.1:0-14282 GCA_902761265.1 Oscillospiraceae bacterium
AAAGACCGACAACCGCATTTTGTTTGAATCGTCGCTGTGCGCCTTTTCGCGCTGCCGGTTTGAGCTGACGGACGTTACGCTGGATCTGCACGAAAACGAACCCGCGGACAATATCATGACGGAATATGAAACGCGGTTCGTATCGCTCGGGCAGCCGATTTACGCGCTGAAAGCGAAGAAGACATTGAGGAATTAAAGCATTGAGGGACGGAGTGACGCGATCACAGGTGTAATCAAAAGGAAATGGCATCCCGCGCTCTCTTAGCCCCTTAGTCCCTAGTCCCTTAGTCCCTGAAGCCGCTTCAGCGGCTTTTATTATACCAGATTTTGCCTGCCGGTTCAAGCCGAATTTTCACTTCCTTTTATTGACAAACGCAGCGCAAAGCATTATCATTAGGATATCATCTTTTCAGGAGGAGCGCCATGGACGTTGTAATCTCTGTTTCCCGCTATCTGCTGCCGTTTCTGGCGCTTGTGATACTGGCAAAATGCCTTGTTACCCTGCTGCTGCTGCTCGGGCACCCGCAGGAAAAGACCTACGGATATCTCATCGACCAGGTTGACGGGCAGCGGTATGCGCTGAATATGTGGGAGACGTCGATCGGCCGCAGCAAGCACTGCGATCTTGTCATCGGCTACGAAACTATCTCGCGCAACCACGCTGTAATCAGCCGGCGCATTGACGGATGGTATATCTATGACCTCAACTCGAAATCAGGCATTTTAGTCAACGGCCAACGCACCGGACAAAAATCGGAGATCAAGCCCGGTGATTTGATCACAATGGGCTCCATGGCATTCCGCTTTGCCGTGGTGGACGATCCGGTGATCCGGGTTGGCAAGAAGCAAAAACAGCAAATCGCGCCGCAGCCGGTGAAGAACCCCGGCACAGCCGCACCGGCGCCGCGACCCGCACCGGCGCCGCAGCAAACGCCGCTGTTTACGCCGATAGACGGCTATGACGAAACGCACAGACCGCAGCTTCATTTTGAAAAGAAAACGCCCGACCTCATTTCGGAAAGCACGTCGCCGAAAAACGGACCGCTGTTTGCGGGCGATATCGTATACAGCGACACGTCGCGGATGGCACAGTCCGGCCGCGCAACGCTCAAAAATACGCGCACGGGCGAAACGTTTTTGCTGTCGGGCAACCGCATCTCCATCGGCCGCTCACGCGCATGCGACATCACCGTGGAATCGCCCACGGCGTCGCGCCGCCACGCTGTGCTGATTTTGTATGAAGACGGCTGGGCGATCGACGACTGCGCGTCGACCCACGGCACCTATCTCAACGGCAACGACGTGACGCAGCCGCAGCTTTTGTTTTCCGGCGACGTGATCACGATCGGGTCGGACAAGCTGGTCTTTCGCAACGGATGACCGCTTCGCGTTCATCTGTTGCGAATGCGGAATTCGGAATTCGGAATTCGGAATTGAGGTCGCGGGATCACATTGCGGCAAACGAAAACAATCTGCCGCGGCAGAAGCAATCCGCTGCCGGAAACGCTCCATTGTATCCGCTGAACAAACTGCTGACAGCAAAGAAAAATCCGCCAACGAAACGATTTGCAATCTTTGGCGGCAAAGGGACCGCTTTCCCTATACGCTTTCGGCGCATCGCGCTTTGCGCGGCGCCCCGAAATTCCGAATTCCGCATTCCGAATTCCGAATTATACTAATTCCCGGAGGTTTTTATGGCAAACCCAACCAAAACGCGCCGCGCCATACTGCGCCAGCGCAAATACCGCTATGTGGACCGCGGCTTCATCTTGCTGCTGCTGACGGTCTTTCAGCTTGTGTGCGCGGTTCCCGTGGTGTTTGAGGGCGGCAACTTCTATTGGCAAAACGGCGCGATGTTTCTGGGCTATATCGTGTTCGAATGGCTCTATGTCGCCGTGATGCACCTCGCGTTAAAAAAGGTCAACTTCGAGCTGGAGTTTATCGCGTTTTTTCTCTCCGGCATCGGCATGACACTCGGTGCGAGCGTTGCAAAAAGCGCACAGCTCAAGCAGCTTGTCGCCATCGCACTGGGCATTCTTGTCTATGACGTGCTGCTGTGGTACCTCAAAGATGTGCGGCGTGTGATGGCCGTGCGGCTGCCGCTGGCGGTGCTGTCGCTTGCCGGACTCGCCGGCGCATTCGTCTATATCCGCTTTGTGACAGGCGCCATCAACGGCGCGTATAACTGGATCGTGGTCGGCCACGGGCTGTTTTCGATCCAGCCGTCGGAGTTCGTCAAAATCGCGTTCATCTTTGTGGGCGCGGCCACACTGGACAAACTGCTGACCAGCAAAAACATCTATCTCTATCTGTTCTACGCCATGGGCTGTATCGGCATCCTGTTTTTGATGAAGGACTTCGGTACGGCGCTGATCTTCTTTTTCGCGTTTCTCGTCATTGCCTTCATGCGTTCGGGCGACGTGCGCACGATCTTGTTTGTTTGTGTCGCCGCCGTGATCGGGGCGGTGCTGATTATCTATTTCAAGCCCTATGTGGCGGCGCGTTTCGCCGTCTACCGCCATGTGTGGGAAAACGTGGACACCTCCGGCTACCAGCAGGTGCGCACGCTGATCTACGCCGTGTCGGGCGGTTTGCAGGGACTCGGAATCGGCAACGGCCGGCTGCGCTATGTTGCGGCCTCCACCACCGACCTTGTGTTCGGCATGGTGTGTGAGGAGCTGGGCATCATCATCGCGTTTGCGGTGGTAATCACATTTGCCGTCATCGCACTGTATGCGGTTCGCTGCGCACGCACGGCGCCGTCGACATTTTATGCGATTGCCGCCTGTGCCGCCGCGGCGCTGCTGCTGTTTCAAACGTCGCTCAACATCTTCGGCATCACCGATCTTTTGCCGTTGACCGGCGTTACGCTGCCGTTTGTGTCGCAGGGCGGCTCGAGCATGATCTGCTCGTGGGCGCTGTTCGCGTTTATCAAAGCGGCCGATATCCGCACCTATCCGAAGCTCTTTAAAGTCAATACGTAAGGAGGCGCTGCAAAATGAAAAACACGACCCGCCGCGCCTATGTGATTTATGCGCTGATTGCGGCGTTTCTCTTTGGCCTCGGCTTTTTGCTCTACAGCTTTATTGCCCACGGCGGCACCTGGGCCGCCAGCCGGCTCAACACCCATGTGTTCACCAACCGCGTGCTGACCAACGCCGGCGCTGTCAAGGACCGGGAGGGCACCGTGCTGGTGGAAACGAAAGACGGCAAACGGGTGTGGAACGAACAAAGCGGCATCCGCCGCGCCACGCTGCACACCGTAGGCGACGCGCAGGGCTTTATTGCCACGGGCGTACAGACCCTGTATCGCGCGAAGCTGATCGGCTACGATTTTGTGGGCGGCGTCTACGGCAAAAAAGGCAACACCGACCTGACGCTGACGATCGACGCCGACGTGTGCAAAACCGCGCTGGACGCGATGAACGGCAAAAAAGGCACCGTCGTCGCCTATAACTATCGAACCGGCGAGATTCTTTGCATGGTCAGCGCGCCGACGTTTGACCCGCTGTATAAGCCGTCGGATATTGACACCGACAAAACCGGCAAATACGACGGCATCTATCTCAACCGCGCGCTCTCCGGCGTGTTCACGCCCGGCTCCACGTTTAAGGTGGTCACAGCCATCTGCGCGTTGGAAAATATCCCCGATTTGCAAACGCGCAAATTCAAATGCGAAGGCAAAATCAAGCTCGGCAAGGGCGAAGTGATCTGCAACGGCGTACACGGCACGCTCAGCTTTGAGCGCGGCCTCAACGTCTCGTGCAACTGCGTGTTTGCCGAACTGGCCGCCGAACTCGGCCGCGACAAGCTGACCGAAACGGTGCGCGCCCTCGGGTTCGGCAAAGCGATCAATGTCAGCGGCGCCAAAACGGCGCGCAGCAGCTTTGACGTTTCGAAAGCGAACAAAGCCGACCTCGGCTGGGCGGGAATCGGGCAGTATACCACGCTGGTGAACCCGATGCAAATGCTGCAGCTCGCCGGCGCGATTGCCAACGGCGGTCAGGCGGTCACGCCCTATTTTGTCAAAAAGGACGCAAAACTGATTTCCCTGCCGCCGGCAGTCAATAAGAATGTAAAGCTGAACGCCGCCACCGCAGACGCCGTGAAGGCGCTGCTGCGTTCGGACGTCAAAAACTACTACGGCGACTGGCGGTTCCCCGATCTGCAGTTTTGCGGCAAAACCGGCTCCGCAGAAGTGGAGGGCAAAAAAAGCCACGCGTGGTTCTACGGCTTTTCGCTGCGCGATGATTTCCCCGTGGCGATTGTGGTATGTCTTGAAAACGGCGGCATCGGTCTGAACGACGCGATCCCGGTGGCAAACCGGGTGCTGCAAAAGCTCTTGCAGCGCTTTTGAGAAAGGGACGGAAGGGACTAAGTGACGCGACGGACAGAAGCGCTGTTTATCACCTTGACCCCGCGGCTTTCGCAATTCTTTCCCCTTCTTCTGTGTGCTCTGGCGCATTGCCGCAGTGGTCCCTTGTTCCTTGCCCCTTGCCCCTTGTCCCTTAATCCCCTTACCCCGATTTTATTAAACCTGAAAGGATGATATATATGTTTATTCACGAAACCCTCAAAGGCCGCGTGGCGGTCGTCACCGGCGGCGGCGGTGTGCTGTGCTCCGGTTTTGCAAAAGCGCTCGCCCGTCAGGGCGCCAAGGTTGCGGTGCTCGATCTCAACGAAGCCGCGGCGCAGAAGGTGGCAGACGAGATCACGGCTGCCGGCGGCAAAGCGATCGCAGTCGGCTGCAACGTGCTGGAAAAAGAGAGCATGCAGCAGGCGCGCGCAACCGTCAACGCCGCTTTCGGCACCTGCGATATTTTGCTCAACGGCGCCGGCGGCAACAATCCGCGCGGCACCACCACCAAGGAGACGCTCGAACAGATTGATCTTGTGGAAAAAGATCCGTCCGTCAAAACGTTTTTTGACCTGGACCCGGAGGGCATCTCGTTTGTCTTTAACCTTAACTTCCTCGGCACGCTGATCCCCACGCAGGTTTTTGCACCCGATATGGCAAAGAAAAAGAACACCTGCATCGTGATGATCACCTCCATGAACGCCTACCGTCCGCTGACCAAGATCCCCGCCTACTCCGCGGCGAAAGCGGCCGTGCAAAACTTTACGCAGTTTATGGCGGTGCATTTTGCTGACTGCGGCATCCGCGTCAACGCGATCGCCCCGGGCTTTTTCTCGACCAACCAGAACAAGACGCTGCTTTGGAACGACGACGGCACGCCCACGCCGCGCACGGGCAAGATCCTTGCCGCTACGCCGATGAAGCGCTTCGGCGAACCGGAGGAACTGGAAGGCGCGCTGCTGTTCCTTTGCGACGAGAGCTATTCCGGCTTTATCACCGGCACCACAATCGCCGTAGACGGCGGGTTCAACGCGTATTCCGGCGTGTGATCCGGTTGACATCCTTTGTGAAAGTGTCATAAATCACACACGATCTTTCAATGTGTTTTCTAATAAGCTTCACAATATTGTGGATTTATGTACAAGATATGAACTTTAAAAACACGCATTGACTTAGATGGGGAAACATGTTAAAATAATTTGAAATATATTTCGAAAGTATTGCTTTCGAATACAGAAAGAAGAGGACGCTGATGAAACAACAGGAGATTCCCTATCCCCTGTACGGGCTGATTCCCTCGCAGCAAACCATGTATATGATGGTGCGCTACAGTTTTCACAAACAGCTTGTACAGGTGCCGACATCCTTTTCCGTTGACAAGGACATCGATTTCGAACTGCTGACCCGCGCGTTCAACATCGAGATCGAACGCAACGATTCATTGCGTCTGCGCTTTGTCAAGCAGAATAAGGAAATCAAACAGTATTTTCTGCCGGAATACAAGATGGACAAAATCGAAGTGAAGCACTTCGCCTCCAAAGAGGAGCAGCAGGCATTTTTCAACGCCGACGCGCAAAAGCCCGTTTTGTTCCAAAAGGAAACGTTCCGCATCTATTTCTACACAACCGACGGCGTAGGCAACGGCATCTATTTCAATACAACGCATCTTTCGCTCGACGCGATGGGCATCATCATCATGTATTTCGACCTGCTGCAGGTGTACCGCGCACTGCTCAAGGGCGAAGAGATGCCAAAGCCGCTCGATTCGTACGAAGCATACATCAAGGAAGAATTCGCCCGCCTTGCCAACAAGGAAAAGATGGCAAAGCACGCGGAGTTTTACAAGCGCTATTTCCTCAAGGGCGGCGAACCGATGTATGCCGGCGTGCACGGTCCGGCGTTTTTGGAAAAGGCACGCAAAAAGCTGAAAAACCCGAACCTGCGCGTGCCGATGGCCTACAACCCGCTTTATGACAAATGCGAATTCATCTCCGAGGTGATTTCGCCCGAGGATTCCAAAAAGATCTTCGACTACTGTTTGGAAAAGAAGATCGCACCCGAAAGCATTTTGCAGCTCGGTCTGCGTACCTACTGCTCCGCGATCAACTACCGCACGCCCGACGTGTTTATGATGTCGCTTTGCTCCAAACGCGCCACCGCGAAAGAAAAGCACATGGGCGGCTGTATGGCCCAGCCGTTGCAGCTTCGCACGATTTTGCCGGAAAGCTTTACGTTTGACGACGCGCTGAAGGAGATCACCGCTGTACGCACGCAGTTGTTCCGCCATTCGCAGTTCCCCTACGGACTGGCGCTGCAGATTTCCCGCGACATCTATGGCTACAAGGCCATTCAGGGTCCCGCCTGCATGATGTTCTCGTGGATTCCGGTGCCGCCGATGAACGATCTGCCGTTCAAGATTGATTTCACAGCCTACAACCTCGGCCGCTATTTCACCCCCTTGTATGTCATTTCCCACCCCGACCCGGAAACCCAGGGCATCCGGATCAACTATATGTACCGCGTAAAGTTGTCGACCGCCGAGGATATCCATGCGCTGCATGAAAACGCAGTAAAAACCATCATCGCCGGCATCGACGATTCGACCGTTACAATCGGCGAACTGCTCGACCGGATTGAGCCTGCCCGTAAAAACGGCTGAAAACGGAAATGAAACCTAAAGAGATATAATGAAGGAGAAAGCACCATGTTGGAAAGACTGCAAAGAATTATCAGCGAATACACGGATCTCCCCGCGTCCGAGATCACCGAAAAAACGAATATCCGCACGGATCTCAACCTCAACTCGCTGGAGCTGGTCAATCTGGCCGTTGCAATTGAGGATGAATTCGAAGTGGAAATTCCCGACCGGGAAGCGCTCGGCATCGAAACCGTCGGCGATACGATCGCTTTGATCGAAAAATATATGGCATAAACCCCCTTTCCGCTCTGTGCCTGTTGCACAGAGCGTTCTTTTTTTGTGCGGGACTCTGCGCTTGTGAACGCGGTTGTAAAAAAGTGTGTCAAACGATTGAACACATTTTTAAAATTTTTGGAAACCGCGCCGAAATTGAGCAAACGCCTTGAAAAAAATCGGGTTTTGTGCTATCTTTATGATAAGTAAAAATCTAATTTTAGGAGGTCATTGAATGAGAAAGCCAATGAAACGTCTCCTCGCGCTGGTGATGACGGTTTTCATGCTCCTGCCCGCCGCCATACTGTTTGCCGACGCGGCCACCACAGTAGATCTGCCGATCGTCTATGTGGCAGGTAAATACGCGCATATCTATACCAAAGAAGCCACAAAAGAGGATTCCCGCTATCAGCTCTATCCGCTCAAACCCGCGCTGGGCGACACGATTGAGGATCATTTCAGCGAGCTGCTGGCAGCGTACAACGCGTCGAACTCCACCGGCAACTGGAAAACCTTTGCCGACAAAATCTACGACGTGATCGCGCCGCGGTATGCACCGCTGGTGATGGACGACAACGGCAACCCGCGCAACGGCACCCATGTGATCGCAGTGGCGGAGCCAAAGAAAAAGACCTCCAACTTCCAACTCGAGGACTACATGTTCACCTATGACAGCCGGCTCGATCCGTATACGAACGCTTCGCTGCTCAACACCTATATCAACAAGGTGCTCAAAGCGACCGGAGCCAAAAAGGTCAATCTGATCGGCCGGTGTCTGGGCAACACGGTGGTTGCCACCTATCTGACCGAATATGTGCAGCGGCAGAAGAAAGACACTGTCGAATCCGCGATTTTCTATGCGTCCGCGTTCAACGGCGTGTATATGATGGACGGTTTCTTCACAGGCGATATCGACATCGATTATCAGATGATGCAGTACTATCTGCAGCACGGCCGCGACCCCGGCGACGAGGGCAGCGATTTCGACACGATCTACAAGATCGCGGACATCTTTTCCAAGCTCGGATTGCTCGGTGTAGGAATCAACAAGATCAATCAGGTCATCGAAAAGATGGCGCCCTATCTGTTCCCGCGCCTGATTCTCGCCATCTTCGGCACCTGGCCGGGCCACTGGGCGATGATTTCCAGCGGCGCTTATGAAAAGGCCAAGGCCGTGACGCTGCAGGATACCAGCAAGTATGCCGGTCTGATCAAAAAGGTGGACAAGTATCAGACCAACGTGATGGCAAAATTCCCGCAGACGCTGGAAACACTGCGCAAAAACGGTCTGCGGATTGCCATCGTCTGCAAATACAACACGCCGCTGATTCCGCTCTCGCCCAACTCCGATATGCAGGCGGACGGCACCGTGGAGCTCAAAACCATGTCGCTCGGCGCCACGGCGGCGAACATCGGCCAAACGCTTTCAAACGCCTATCTGCGTGTGCTGCGCAACGGCAACAACGACGGCTATCTGTCGCCCGACCTTGTAGTCGACGCGCACACCTGCCAGTATCCGAACTACACCTGGTTCATCAAAGACTGCCCGCACGCCGAATATCCGCCGGAGATCAACAGCATGTTTATGGAGATCTTCCATTCGAGCAAGCAGTATACGATCAAGACCAACAGCAAATATCCGCAGTTCGTCTCCTATGACACGAGCACCAAAAAGATCTCGCCTGTCACCGGACCGGACACCGGCGTGGACATTTCGTCCGGCTTCAACACGGCGTTCTTTTCCAAAATTGTGGAATGGATCCGCTCGTTTATTTCCCGCATTCTCGGCGTGCTCATCATCCGCTGATTGCAGCCGCAACGCAACATTGAGGAGGTACTTTTATGAAAAAAATCTGTAAACGTCTGTTTACGCTGACACTGGCACTGCTGATGCTGCTGCCGGCCATGTCGCAGATTGCCACGGCGGCCAACAACGTCAATCTGCCGACGATCTACGTCATGGGTAAATACAATCCGGTCTATAACAAAGACGAGACCGAAGTGCTCTATCCGCTCAATCCGCCGATTGCCGAAACGGTCAAAGACAACGCCCGTTCGCTCTACGCTTCCTATCAGCTTGCGCACCAGACGAACTCCGACGCGGCATGGAAAAAATTTGCCGATGATATCTATAACGTAATCGCGCCGCGGTATGAACCGGTCATGATGGACGGCAACGGCAATCCGCGAAACGGCACCCATACTCTGCCGTTGGAGCTGCCGCGCAACTACGCGAAGGAAAGAGGCACCTGGTTTTGGCTGCACGACTATCAGTTCACCTATGACAGCCGTCTCGATCCGTATGAAAACGCACGACTCCTCAACATCTATATCAACAACGTGCTGGCTGTTACCGGCCAGAAGCAGGTCAACCTGATCGGCCGGTGCCTGGGCTCCACGGTCGTTTCCACCTATCTGACCGAATATTTTAAGATGAACAGCCAGGGCAAGCCCATTGTCAACACCTGCATCTTCTATGCGCCCGCCTTCAACGGCGTGTATATGATGGACGGTTTCTTCTCGAGCGATTTCGATCTCGATTACAACAAGATCCAGACCTTCCTCAAGCAGGGCTATTCCGACGAGCTGGGCAACTTTGACACGCTGCGCAGCGTGGCCGACGCACTGGACAAGTTCAGCCTTTGGGGCTGGGGCGTGGATTCCGCCAACGATGCGCTGCAAAAGAGCGCGAAATACCTGTTCCCGCGGCTGACGCTTGCCATCTTCGGCACCTGGCCGGGTCACTGGGCGATGATTTCCAAGGACGCGTTCCAGAAAGCGCTGAAGACGACGCTGGCAAACAATGACGAGAACAAAGCAAAGTATGCAGGACTGATCCAGAAAGTCACGAAGTATCAGGACAACGTGATGGCAAAGTTCCCGCAGACGCTGGAAAACTGCCGTCAGCGCGGCATGCGTGTTGCGATCTTCAGCAAATATAACATCCCGATGATTCCCCTGTCGCCCGCTTCCGATATGCAGGCAGACGGCACCGTACAGCTCTCCACGATGTCGCTGGGCGCCACCGCAGGCGTTGTTGGCGGCACGCTGACCAACGCATATATCAACGGTCTGAAGGACGAGAACATGGGTGCGTTCGTTTCCGAAAGCAAAAACGCCGGCAAGAACATCTATCTTGACAGCAAAACCAACGCTGCCGCGATCCGCCGCAGCAACTATCTGTCAAAGGACAACATGGTTGACGCGAGCACCTGCCAGTATCCGGACTATACCTGGTTCATCAAGGGCTGTCCGCACGCGACCTATCCGAAACAGATTGACGATTTGTTCCAGACGATCTTCCGTTCGCCCACCCAGTACACGGTGACCTCCGATCCGGAATATCCGCAGTTCCTGGTCTTTGACAAGGACGCAAAAACCGTCAGCCCCGTAACCGGCCCCGACGCCGGCAAAAAGGAGGAGCAGACCGCCTCGTCCTCGTTCTTCAAAAAGATTGCCGACTGGATCATTGATTTCGTCAACAAGATCATGAAATTCTTCGGCATGTAAGCCGGCAACCGAAAAAAGGCCGCTCCCGTTTGGAAGCGGCTTTCTTTTTTCAGGATTGCAGCAGTGTTAAAAGCTGCTGCGGCGTGTCGATCAGCGTTTCGGCGCCGAAAGCGCGCAGCGTCTCTTTGTCGCGGTAGCCCCAGGTGACGCCGACGCAGCGAAGTCCGGCGTTTTGCGCCGTCTGCACGTCCACCTCGCTGTCGCCGACATAGACGGCGTTTTCCTTTTTGACGCCGAGGTATTCGAGCGCGCGCAAGACGTTGACCGGATTGGGCTTGCGTTCGGGTTCCGTCTGCACGCCAAACGCGCAGGAGAGCAGATCGCCGAAGTAATCTTCACAAAGGCCCGTGACGCCGGCGTGGAGCTTGTTGGACACCACAGCGGTTTGAATCCCGCGCGCACGCAGCGCTTGCAGCAGCGGCAAAATGCCGGGAAATACGCGCGTCAGGTCGGTCATGTGGGAAAGATAGTAGCTGCGAAAAGACGCGAAGCAGCGGTCAAATTCCGCTTGTGTAACATCCGCCGGCATCGCGCGCTGCATAAGCTTGACCACACCGTTGCCGATAAACCGCCGCACTTCGTCGCGGGTGCGGACCGGGTAGCCGCAGCTTTGCAGCGCGTGGTTGACGGCGGCGGCAAGGTCGTCGAGGGTATCGAGCAACGTGCCGTCGAGATCAAAGAGGACGGCCTGAACCATAAAACCAACTCCTTGGGAAATGCGTAAGCATCGCTTTCTTTTGATCCTTTTCTTTCGCGGGAAAGAAAAGGATGCCTTGCGGCGAGCTTTGTTTCTCTTTCAAAACTTCAGCCCTCCATAACAGGAAGGCTGATTTGCTTTTTGCTTTTTCTTTTTCTGTTCTTTTCTTTCATGAGAAAGAAAAGAACCAAAAGAAAGCAGTGCTGTTTTATTTTACGGGCTTGATATACCAGATGTCGCGCGCATAGTCGTTGATTGCACGGTCGGCCGCAAAGCGTCCGGCGCCGGCAATGTTCAAAAGCGCCATCCGGTTCCAACCCTCACGGTCGCTCCAAAGCGTGTCGATCTTCTTTTGTGCGGCGCGGTAGTCCGCAAAGTCGGCGAGCACCATATACGGGTCGTGGTGGATGATCGTGTTGCCGATCTCCGGGAACAGCTTGCCGCCCACGCCCTGCTGGATATATTCGATCACGCGGCGCAGCTCGGCGTTGTTGTTGAAATAGTTCATCGGCGTGTAGCCCGAACGCTTGAGCTCCGTCACCTCCGGCGTCGTCATGCCGAACAGAATCATGTTGTCGTCGCCCACGGCCTCGTGGATCTCCACATTCGCGCCGTCGAGCGTGCCGAGAGTCACGGCGCCGTTGATCATAAACTTCATATTGCTTGTGCCGCTCGCTTCCGTGCCGGCCAGCGAAATCTGTTCGCTGACGTCCGCCGCCGGAATCAGACGCTCCGCCAGCGTGACGTTATAGTCCTCGAGGAAGATGACCTTCATTTTGCTGTTGACGTCAGGGTCGTTGTTGATCACGTCGGCCAGCGCACAGATGAAGGAGATGATCTTTTTGGCGATGAAATAGCCGCTCGCCGCTTTGGCGCCGAAGATATAGGTGTGCGGCACTACGGGCAGATTCGGGTTTTCCTTGAGCTCGAGATACTTCGCAAGAATCTGGAACGCGTTGAGGTGCTGGCGCTTGTATTCATGCAGACGCTTGACCTGCACGTCGAAGATCGAGGTCGGGTCGAGCGAAACGCCGGTCGTCTTTTTGACATAGGAGGCAAAGCGCTCTTTGTTTTGCAGCTTGATTTTGTCGAGTTCCTGCAGTACAGCGGTGTCGTCGGCAAACGCAGCAAGCTTTTGCAGTTCGTCCGCCTTGAGGATGAAGCCCTTGCCAATCAGCTTTTCAAGATACGCCGACAATCCCGGGTTGGACTGACACAGCCAGCGGCGGTGCGCAATGCCGTTGGTCACGTTGGTAAACTTGTCGGGCGTCAGATGATAGAAATCGCTGAACACGGTGTCCTTGAGGATCTGGCTGTGCAGCGCGGACACGCCGTTGACGCTGTGGCACGCGGCGACACACAGGTTTGCCATGCGGACCACGCCGCCGGAGATCACGGCCATCGCCTCCACCTTGCCGGCGTCGTGCATCGTGTTCCAGATGTGGGCGCGGTAGCGGTTGTCGATCTCTTTGATAATCTGATAGATGCGCGGCACAAGCGTTTGGATCAGGCTTTCCGGCCAGCATTCGAGCGCTTCCTTCATCACGGTGTGGTTGGTATAGGCCGCGGTCTGCGTCACAATCTGCCACGCGTCGTCCCAGCCGTAGCCGCATTCGTCAAGCAGAATACGCATCAGCTCGGGGATGGCGAGCGTCGGGTGGGTGTCGTTGATATGGATCGCGTTCTTTTCGGCAAAGTTTTCCATCGTGGCATAGTGGCGCAGATGGCGCGAAACGATGTCCTGCACCGACGCGGATACCAGGAAATACTGCTGCTTGAGACGCAGGCTCTTGCCTTCGGGATGGTTGTCGGACGGATAGAGGATCTTCGAGATGACCTCGGCCATCGCAGCCTCCTCCATCGCCTTCATATATTTGCCCTGATCGAACAAACTCATATCGAGCGCCGGCGCCTTGGAGCGCCACAGACGCAAAATGCTGTAGCCTTTGCCGCCCTTGCCGCTGACATACATATCATACGGCACGGCCTGAATTTTGGTGTCGCCGTGGAGCACCACGGAATGGTAGTGTTCGTCCCAGATATCTTCTACCGTACCGCCGAACGAAACGGACACCATCTCCTGTTCGCGCGGGGTGAGCCAAACTTCGCCGCCGGGCAGCCAGAAGTCAGGCATTTCGGTTTGCCAGCCGTCCACAAGCTTTTGTTTGAAGATACCGGCTTCATACAGGATCGAGTAGCCCATCGAGGAATAGCCCTGGGTGGCAAGGCCGTCGAGATAGCACGCGGCAAGTCTGCCCAGACCGCCGTTGCCAAGACCTGCGTCGGGTTCGCAGTCGTAGAGCTTTTCCAGACTGATGCCGAAATCCTTGAGTGCGGATGCCATCGTTTTGGTCAGATTCAGGTTATACAGGTTATTCTTGAGCGAGCGGCCCATCAGAAACTCCATGCTCAGATAGTACACGCGCTTCGCCTGTGCTTTGTCGGCAGCCTTGCGGCACGCGCGCACGCCTTCGTGCATCAGGTCTTTGACAATCAGCGACACGGCACGGTAATACTGCTCGTCGGACGCTTCCTGCGTGCTGACGCCGAAGAAGTGTGACAGTTTGCCGGAAATGAGGTCTTTTGCTTGTGCTTTTGTCAGGGAATAATTCATACAAAACCTCCAAAAGTTTCAAAAGAAACGGGGATAAATTTCAATCTCATTGTTTATTTTACACCAAAATCCGCTATAATTCAATAGCTAACAGCATGTTTGTGAATTTTGGATAAAGGAAAGAATTACAAGTCTTGCTTTCTGTCGATGTTCTCTATAAAAATGCCGCGCGGATCTGTTGTTCCCGTGCGGC
>CACWJV010000026.1:14303-20731 GCA_902761265.1 Oscillospiraceae bacterium
CCGTCCATCACCGCGTTGATGTTGCCCATTTCGAAGCCCGTGCGGTGGTCTTTCGCCAGCGTGTAGGGCATGAAAACATAGGAGCGGATCTGGCTGCCCCAGCCGATTTCCTTTTGGTCGCCCTTGATATCCTCGATCTTGTCGAGGTGTTCGCGCTCCTTGATCTCGATCAGCTTGGATTTGAGCATACGCATACACACCTCGCGGTTTTGGTGCTGGCTGCGCTCCACCTGACACGACACGACGATGCCGGTCGGGATATGGATCAAACGGACCGCGGACGAGGTTTTGTTGACCTTTTGGCCGCCGGCGCCGGACGCACGGTATACTTCCATTTTGATATCTTCTTCCCGCAGATCGACTTCGATCGTGTCGTCGATTTCGGGCATGACTTCGAGCGAGGCAAACGACGTATGGCGGCGGCCGGACGCATCAAACGGCGACACGCGCACCAGACGGTGGACGCCCATCTCGCTTTTGAGATAGCCGTAGGCGTTTTCGCCCTCCACCACAACTGTGGCGGATTTGAGACCGGCTTCGTCGCCGTCGAGGAAATCGACGGTAGTAAATTTATAGCCGTGCTTGCTCGCCCACTGGCCGTACATGCGGAACAGCATTTGACACCAGTCCTGCGCCTCGGTGCCGCCGGCGCCGGCGTGGAAGGTCAAAATGGCGTTTTTGCTGTCGTATTCGCCGGAAAGCAGCGTTGCGAGCGTTTGCTTTTCCAGTTCCTTTTCCACGTTTTCCACGCTTTCGCGGCAGTCGTCGAGCAAATCGAGATCGCCCTCTTCGTCCGACAATTCGATCATCACCAAAGCGTCGTCAAACGCGCTCTTGAGATCGTCATAGGCTTTGATCTTGTTTTTGAGCATAGAGATACGCTGCAGCACCTTTTGGGAATTGCCGAGGTCGCCCCAAAAGTTTTCGTCAGCTGTCTGTGCCTCCAGCGTTTTGACCTCCTCGCTCATCTCTTTGAGACCCAGCGCAGCCGCCAGCTCTTCCAGCGGCTTTTCGCTTTCCAACAATCGCAGTCTCAGTTCCTCAAACTGGATCATATCCAGCTCCCCTTTCGCATAAACAGAATTACATACCCTAGTATTATACACGAGAAACGTCACGGTGGCAACCTGATTTTTTTATTTTCTTGAAAAAATTGTGAAAAAAGGGATAAAATCCGCAAAAGCAATTGCATTTTTCGGGAAAACCAGTACAATAGAAAACAATCATAGAAAAAACCGGCCGCAAAGGGTCGGAAAGGATGAGGCTATGGATTACCGAAACCACACTTGCGACGGCTGCGGCCGCCGTTTTACACAAGAGGATGATATCGTTGTCTGCCCTGTGTGCGCGACGCCGCAGCACCGCGCATGCTATGAGGCAAACGGTCACTGCGTAAACGAAGACAAACACGAAAGCGGCTTTGTTTGGCAGCAGCAATCTATCGACCAGGCGCCGAAAACTGACGCGGCGCTGACCCCCTGCCCGGTTTGCGGATTTGAAAACCGCAAGGACGCGAGGCTGTGTATCCATTGCGGCGCACCGCTCGGCGCGGCGCCTGCACCGCAACCCGTACCGCAGGCAAACTGCGATCTGTTTTACGACGTGACAAAGCCCGACGGCTTTGAACTGGATGACGACGAACGGGATCAGCTTGAAACGCTGCTGCGTCAGCGTGCTGCGCTTGCCGCACCCGGGATGCAGCCCGACCAGGAACAAGAGCAGATCGCCGGCCACCCGATCAAGCAGGTGCTGACCTTTGTCGGCTCCAACGCGCTGAAATATCTGCAAAAATTCCGTAAAATCGAAAACGGCCAAAAAGCCGGCTGGAACTGGGCGGCGTTCTTTTTGTCGCCGTACTGGTTCTTTTACCGCAAAATGTATCGCCCCGGCATCGTATTTTTGACGCTCCGGCTGTGTCTGATGCTGCTGCTGTTTCCTTATGAGAACAAAGCGCTCGAGTTGTACCAATCACTGTATGCCAACGCGGCGAATCTGAGCGAAAACGCCATCCAGACGGCGCTGCAGGAGATCTTTCAAACACTGATCCCCGTGTATATCGGCGGCGCGGTGCTGGTGATTTTGGCCGTGCTCAGCGCGCTTTTGGCCGACCGGCTGTATTACAGCTACGTCCGCCGTTCCATCGACAGTGCAAAGCAGCAGGAAACGCGTGACACGGTTTTGATGCAGTTTTTAAAACGCGGCGGCGTCAGCCCGCTGATGGCGGTACTGTCCTACGCGGCAGTCTCGTTGATTCCGAATCTGATTCTTTCATTTTTCAATTGACAGGAGAGCGTACTATGAAAATCAAAAAAGCGATCATCCCCGCCGCCGGTCTCGGCACACGCGTGCTGCCGGCGTCGAAGTCCATTCCTAAGGAGATGCTCAACATCGTCGATCGTCCCGCGATCCAGTATATCGTGGAGGAGGCCGTGGCCGCCGGGATCGAGGATATCCTCATCATCACCAACCGCGGCAAGGGTGCAATCGAGGATCATTTCGACCATTCCTTTGAGCTCGAAGCCAATCTCAAAGGCAACGAGAGCAAGCGCAAGATCTATGAGGACGTGCTGCGTCCCGCCAATCTTTGCAACGTCTATTTCATCCGCCAAAAGGAAACGCGCGGACTCGCGCACGCGATCTATCAGGCGCGCTCGTTTGTGGGCAACGAGCCGTTCGCGATCCTTTACGGCGACGACGTGACCGCCAACCCCGGCGGCAAAGGCGTGCTTGCGCAGCTTTGCGACTGCTATGAGCAGTACGGCAAAGGCATCGTCGGCGTCAAGGAAGTGCCGCGCAAGGACGTGAGCAAATACTGCTCGCTCGATATCACACCCGTCACCGACCGGTTGATGGACGTGCACAACATCATTGAAAAGCCGACGGAGGATCAGATCATGTCTTGCTACGCGATCCTCGGCCGCGTGGTTGTGCCGCCGGTGATCTTCGATCTGATCGAACAGACGCCGGAGGATCCGAAGGCGCACGAAGTCTATTTCACCGATTCGCTCGTTATGCTCGCCAAGCAGCAGGGTCTGCAGGCGCTCGATTTTGAAGGCGTGCGTTTCGACATGGGCAACAAGCTCGGCATTATGAAAGCAAATGTGGAGGTTGCGCTGCAGCACGAGGAGATCGGCGAAGACTTCAAAGCATACATCAAGGATTTGGCGAAAACGCTGTAACCGCCGTCGGTCAGCAGTCACAAGCCATCAGCGCGCGGGGAAATGCATCACAAACAGGGCTGCCATCCCGCGCGAACTTCATAGAAAAAAGAAGCAGACCGTCGTCTGCTTCTTTCATTTTTATAGGCGGATGCTTTTCTGCCGTTCGCGCGGGAAAACGCTGTTTCAGCCTAACCTGCAATCACGCGCATGACGAATGACTGACGACTGTTGACCAAACAGATCACATTTTGCCGAAGAAGTGCAGCAGATGGTACAACAGCGTATGGATGATCGCCGTAATGCCGCCGCCGATCGAGCTGTCGTGTTTTTCGCCGCAGTATTTGCAGGCGCCTTCGCGCAGTACCATATACTGGTGTTCAGCCTGCCGGAGTGTGTCCGCGTTGGTCACCAGCGCCTTTTGCGCGTCGGTCAGCCGGTTGTAAGCCACGCTCGCCTCGTCGATTCGTTTGCCGCATGCGTCCGAGTCATCCACGGTGCCGATGGCGTTGATGATTGCGGTGACATTCGCAGCGGCAGCTTCGTCGTCCGCTTTCTGGGCTTGCGCTTTGAGTGCGCTGTTTACAAACCGGCAGTTGAGACAGGTGTAGCGAAGCTCGCCTTTGGTGCCGTAGCTGTGGCCGGTGGCGGGCAGTTCGACAAAGGTCGAATAGTCACAGTCTGTACAGGTCTGATAAGCCGCCCAACCGATATCCGTGCAGGTCGGCGATTGTGCGGCGTGGTCGACCAGATGGTGCACGTGATCCGCTGCCAATGCAGACAGGGAGAGTCCGGCAAACATACTCAGCACGATAAGCAGGCCGAGCAGGATGCTGACAGGTTTTTGAATCTTGCTTCTTTTCATCATAGGTTCCTCCTTGCGACGCCGAAGCGTCGGATCGAAATCGTAAGTATGCGCTTTGAGTATTGTAGCACAAGGCCGCGGGCAGGTGCAAGCATTTCCGGCAAAAAAAGGAAAAAAAGGACATCCGTCCGGAAACTGCCGCCGTCAGAATAGAAAAAAGCAACGTGCGCGGCGCTGCTTTGTTTCGGCTTTATTCTGCCAGTTCCTTTGCAAACGCGGCAGCGCGGGCAAAGTCGTCGTCCGTGGGTAACCCTTTGTTGATAAAGATCCACGACGCGGCGCAATGGAACTCCCGCTCGCTCACAGCAACACCGGCGCTTTCAGCAGCAGCTTTGACCAAAGGCAGCGTCGATTTGCCGGAGGCGGAGGTGTTCATATTGACCACTTCGCCGATCTTTTCGCTGTTGCGGTTCAAAAACGCCTTGACCTCGGGGTCGATATTGGCGGCGTACATGGCGTTGATCAGAAACAGACGGTCAACTTTTTCGCCGAGGTCGGCGGACACGTCAAGCGCCTTTGTCCCGAGCGCAGCGGACACAGCGTCCGCCAGCTTTTTGGTGTTGCCTTTTTTGGATTTTGTAAAATAACGAATTGCGATCGTCATCGGAATCCCCGCTTTCTTATTTTATTTTATCCAATTATATATTATAAAATCTATTTTGTCAAGTGTTTTCCGCCGGTTCCTCCAACACGATCCTGCGGCGCAGCGCATCCACATCCCGGAGCAGATCGTAGAGCGCGTCCTGCGACAACACGCCGCGGCGCAAATCGGGCGGCAGCTCTCCCCGCTCGTCGGCGGCAAGGTGGGCAAACCAGTCGCTGCTGCCGTAATAGGCTTCAAGTGCGCAAAGATCGTCCTGCGCCGCGTCGAACGCGTCCAGCGCTTGCGTCATTGCGTCCACCGCCGCACGGCAGCGGTTCAGTTTTTCTTCCATTTTTCGGATTTCCTCGATCATACCCGTCCTCCATAAAAAAAGAGAAACCGAACCGTTTGGTGCAGTTTCGCTTCTTGGGTTTCCATTTTACAGTTCGTCGATCAGTTTCGCAACGTCGCCGATGGTGCGCAGATCGTCGATCGCTTCATCGGGGATACTGACGTTGAATTTTTCTTCCAGCTCAGAGATCAGGTCTACGAGATCAATGCTGTCAGCGCCGATCTCTTCCCAAGTGGTATCCTGCGTGAGTGACGTTTCGGTGAGTTCAAAGCGCGTGGAGATGATGTCACAAATCATGTCGAACGTATCCATTCGGTACCCTCCCTTCGTGGTTCTATACCTATTATTCATAAAAGACGGCATTTGTCAAGAGGGATTGCGAAAAAAGAAAGCCGCCGCCTCATTATTCAGATATTATGGCGCACAAGCGGCGAAATATGCCTGAACCTTTGTATAAGATGCATACGCGGCGTGCATACTGTGGGGCAAAGGAGATGATCGGATGGAAAAACCGTTCTCATTGCTCGAAAAAGCCGCTTTGTGCGCTATGGCGGTCTGTGTACTGCTGTCTGTATGCACGTTCATGAAAGACGGCGAGAGCGTAAAAAACGCCGTTTTGCGGCTGCACGTCATTGCAAACTCGGACACAGCGGAAGATCAGGCGCTAAAGCTGCAGGTGCGCGACGCACTGCTCAAACAAAGCAGCGCGCTTGCCGCCGCCGCAACCAAGCAGCAGGCCGCACAGACCCTTGAAGCGCAGCTTGAAACGCTGAAAAACGCGGCAAAGCGCGCCGTTGCGCAACAGGGCTTTTCCTATGACGTGGCGGTATCGCTGGAACATACCGCGTTTCCCACGCGCACCTACGGCGACGTGACGCTGCCGGCCGGCGAGTACGACGCGCTGCGGGTCGTGATCGGGGAAGGCAGGGGTCAAAACTGGTGGTGTGTGATGTTTCCGCCGCTGTGTATCCCCGCCGCGTCCGGCGCCACGGCGCTCGGGGACGTTTTGGACGAAGACGCGCTGAAGCTGGTGCACGAAGCGCCGCAGTATGACGTGCGGTTCTGGATTGTGGAGCAGTGGGAGAAGCTGAAGGCGAAATGGGTACAAAAGGCCGACAGTCGACAGCAGACAATTGACAGATCCGGCACAGAAAAAAACGGCGAATAAAGCGAAAAATTGCAGACCGGATGTACTGTCTGCATGTGCTGACTGCACCATGCTCGCCCCTTCAGTCACGCGCATTTTAAGTTGCGAATTTACCACAGCGTTGGTTGGCGCGTGACAGCTGTCTCGGCTCCCGTTCTCGGCTCCCGGGTCTCGGCTGCCGCCTCGGTCGTTGCTTTTGCCTGCGGCAAAGGTCGCCACTGGCGACCCGCAACCTCGGTCGTTGCTTCGCTTCGCGAGGTGTCCACTGGACACCCGCAACTCGGTCGGCGCTTCAAAAGGCGTCGCCTTTTGAGGTCTCCACC
>CACWJV010000027.1:0-13805 GCA_902761265.1 Oscillospiraceae bacterium
AACGTCAGCGTCGCATGCGCCGTGGTGTCCTTGACGGTGAAGGTTTTGACATAGACGCCGCAGGACATCTCCTCGGGGATCTTCGGCGGATCCGGATCAAATTCGTAGCGCGTGTTGAGATAGACCGGCGGCTCATAGCCGGTGCGCTGCCAGGTGGAAGGCACCTGCACGCTGTCGAACGTCATCTTTTCCGTATCGATATGTGTCGGCATACGCGAGATCTTTTCGTAGTATTTGAACTTCCACTCGCCGCTCAGCAGCGTCACCTTGTCGCTGTTGGCCCGTTCGGTCAGCACAGACTGCTGCTCGAGCTTTGCGCGGTCGCCATAGGGGATAAAATAGCTGCGGGGTTCGCATTTATGGTCTTCAAAAACGCTGAATTCATTGGCGTGCAGCTTTTGGATCCGATAGAGCATCTTCGTTCCTCCGTTCTGAAATAATCGTCGCTTCATCTTAGCATATTTTTCCGCCTTTTTCAACCCTATAAAATGCTTTTCGGCGGGCAATACTGACGCTGAGGTGAGGAAGTTGAACTACAACAAGGTGGAGATCATCGGTATTGACACGTCAAAGCTGCGGGTACTGGGCGAACAGGAAAAGACCGCGCTGCTGCAAAAAGCCGCAGCCGGCGACAAACAGGCGCGCGAACAGCTCATCACCGGCAATCTGCGGCTGGTACTCAGCGTGATCGGCCGGTTTTCTTCGCGCGGCGAGAATCCGGACGATCTGTTTCAGGTGGGCTGCATCGGATTGATGAAGGCGATCGATCATTTTGACACGGGACTGAACGTGCGCTTTTCCACCTATGCGGTGCCGATGATCATCGGCGAAGTACGCCGCTATTTGCGCGATTACAACCCCGTGCGCGTCAGCCGGTCGATCCGCGATACGGCATACCACGCGATGCAGGTCAAGGAAAGACTCCAAAACGAGACCGGCCGCGAACCGCAGGTGGAGGAGATCGCCGCCGCGCTGGGGCTCAATAAGCAGCAGGTCGTGCTGGCGCTTGAAGCGATCGTGGATCCGGTTTCGCTGTATGACCCGGTCTATTCCGACGCGGGCGACACGATCTATGTGATGGATCAGATCGGCGACAACCACACGGACGAGCAGTGGATCGACGAGATCATGCTCAAAAAGGCGATCCGTGCGCTGCCCGAACGCGAAAAAAAGATCCTTTCGCTGCGGTATATGCAAGGTCTGACGCAGACCGAGGTTGCAAAGGAGATCGGCATTTCGCAGGCGCAGGTCTCGCGATTGGAAAAAGGCGCGCTGCAAAAGGTGAAGGCGCACAGGGCGGAGAGTTGAGAATGAAGAATGAAGAATTAAAAATTGAAAATTGATCATCGATCATTGCAGCGCCTAAAGAGGTGTAGCCGGTGTAGTTTTTTTCCAAAACTACACAAAAACTACACCGCGAAAAACCCAGACGTGGTGGGCATTTTCAGGCATTTTGTGTAGTTTGTGCAGGTTTTTTGAAGTCAGTGACAAAAAGTGAAGCATATAAAAAGTTTATAACAAACTGAAAAAAGCCTACATTTTCTACACAACTACACACGCTTGCTGCAACTGTAGAGGCCGCCGAATCAAATGCGCCGCAGGCAGCATTTGATGCGACACTACAGGCGCTGTGCAGTATCTGTAATTGTAGCGGCGGCCCCGCGGGCCGCTATGCAAACGAACATTTGTACACCAGTCGCACGGAGTGCGACGCTACAGGCGCTGCGTTTTTGCAAAATAATCAATCTATCCGCGTAGGGGCGACCCTGCGTGGTCGCCCGGCAACCGATCCATCAGCGATTCATGCAGGGGCAATTTCCGGGTCGCCACATAGGGCGACCCCTACGCGACAAACCGGTGTAGACGAAACAAGTGTAGACGACGTTTTCAAACTTTTCCCTATGTTTTTATCAGAATACTTTTTTTAATAAAAAAACAGTAATCTCTTCTACAAAACCTCTGGAAAGCCCACCGCAGGGGCATTCTCGCTTGTAGCGGAGTTGCAGCTGAGTTGTAGCAGAGTTGCGTCAGCTGCACTATTTCATGCTCCGGCAACATAAAGAAACGGCCGCGTACTTCCCCGCGACCGCAATTTTCAACTATCCATTTTCAATTCTTCATTTCTTCCGCTTCCAGATTCTTGGCATACTCGATCTGCAGTTCGTCCTTCGGCACATATTTGCGCTTTTCTTCGTTCACCGGCAGAATCAGCAAAATCACATCCAGCACAAACACCAGAGAAAACGCCGCAACGCCGAGCCACACGGCAAACTGCAAACTGCCGTTGCCAAACGACCGGAACGTGCTTTTTGCAAGCAAAACGCCTGCCGTATAGCCGCCGAGCGAAAGCAGATGCAAGATCATCACCGCAGGTGATTTCGGGTGTTTAAACAAAAGCGGCACCAGAAAAAACGCGACCACGCCGCAGACCAGCGCGGCAGCCGCCAACAGCAGCGCACGCAGCAGACCCGTCTGGGCGGGCGAACCCCATTTGAAGATTTCCGGCAAATGCGCCGGCGCGAACAGCTCCTTGTTGCCGGTGAACATCGACAGCAGACTGAAGTCGCCCTCCGCGTCCTTGCCGATCACGTGCGCCATCGGCAGCAGATAGCCCAAAAGCGGCAGCACACAGCAGATCAGACGAATCAGGTGCAAAGGCGTGCCGATCACGGCGTATTTCAGTTTTGCCAATGTGGTATTCAAATTGTAAAACGCCGCTTCGCGCGCGTCGGCGTCGGCGTCGAGCCGCTGTTCCCAGTTGTGGTTCGGGATATTGGCGTGGCAGTGCGGACATTCCGCCTTGACGTTCCAAAAATGCAGCTTTGCATGGCAGTTCGGACATTGTGCCATTTTTATCTCTCCTCTTTGCGAATAGGATCAGATTCATTGTACGGGATTTTGACGCGTCTGTCAAGAGCGTGGCCGGCAGTATTTGTTGGTTTTTAACATTTTTAAGAAGATAAAAAAATATTTATTTGGGCAGTTTCCCTTTCCCGTCTTGCATTCGCGCGGGAACTGTGTTAGAATGGAACCGATCAATCCAAAGGAGGGGTTCTTTTGGCAGAGACAACCACCACCGTGCAGCCGGACGCCATCGAAACGCCGGTACAGGACGCGGAAAACGAGCTGACCGTTGCCGACCGCAAACGGCGGTATCTGACGCCCAAGGAGATTTTTTCCATGTGCGCCGTCGCATTCGGGCAGAAAAACCTGGACGAATTCTGCAACGCGAATTTGCAGTTTTTCATCATTCAGTTCTTCGGCCTGTCGCCGGAGGCCTATGCCAACATCAGTCTGGGCGCGAGCATCTATGACGCTGTGGACGACACGCTGTCGGGACTGATCATCGACCGCACGCGCACCCGCTGGGGCCGGATCAAGCCCTATCTGATTTTGCCGATCCCGCTGTGGCTGATCGGCACGGTGATGCTCTTTTCCTCCCCTGCCCTGTCGCCGGCGATGAAGATCGTCTGGGTCGCGTTCGCCACGGTGCTCAAGGGTCTCGGCATGAGCTATTTCGGCGCGTGGACGCTGATGCAATATAACATCACACCTAACTACAACGAGCGCGTGTCCGCCATCACAACCGTGGAATTTGCCCGCCTGTTCGGCACGTTCCTTGTGGCGGCGCTGCCGATCGTGCTCGACGTCGGGCGCAAGGCGGGCGTTGGCGAAAGCGGAATCTACCACGGCTTTTCGTGGATCATCGTGCTGCTGTGCGCCGCCACCTGTCTTTACGGCTTCCGCCACATGCGCGAACGCATTCCGCTGCAGTCGCGCGAAGAGATGAAGGAAGTGGGCGTGCTCGATTCGTTCAAGCACCTGATGAAAAACCGCCCGATGTTCATCCTCATCCTCGGCAACTTTTTCAACTCGTTCAAATCCATCGGCGCGGGCAACGAAAAGTTCTTTTGGTTCAACTGCACCGGCAAATACTCCTATGCCACGATCGTGGGTCTGTTTACGGGTTTGCCGAACTACATCATGACGCCGCTGTCCTCTAAGTTTATCCACCGCTTCGGCGCGCGCAACACCATCATCGGCGCGGCGCTGTTCGGCGGCGCGGCCTACACGGCCATGTGGGCAATCGGCTATCATCCGTTCGGCGCGACGTTTGACGACCATCTGGTTTTCAACCTCGTGTGGATGGCGTTTGCACTGACCGTCTGCGGACTGCCCAACCGCGTGATCGCTGTGGCGCTCGCGGTGCTGTCGGGCGACGTGTTTGACTATTCCGAATGGAAAACCGGCATGCGCAACGAGGCGATCGTGACGACGATTTCCAACTATTTCCTCAAGATCGGCAACTCGTTCAACGCATGGCTGACCTCGATGGTGCTCACGTGGATCCACTATCAGGCGCTGGTGGACGCCAACGGCGCCGCCATCCCGAACACCGACCCCGGTGTGCAGCGCGGGCTTTGGATCATCTTTGCGCTGGCGCCCGCCGCCGCACGGACGCTGACGGGCCTTGCATTCTTCCTGTTTAACGTTCACGGCAAATTCAAAGAACAGATGCTCGCCGATCTCGAGGAGCGCCGCAGAGCCGCCATCGAAGAGATGGAGGAAGAGGAGCTCGAGCTGGGCATTGACGAAGAAGCGTAAATCAGTGCACAGTGCCTAGTGCGTAGTGAACAGTTGCAGCCGCCCGCGGGGCGGCTGCATTTTGTGTTAGAAAAATGTAAGAAAGTCGTAAGGACTTTTGCGCGCTTTTTGTGCTATAATCGACGCGAAAGGAGATGGACAAAGTGATCCGAAACTATCTCATCGCCATTGCCGCGTGGTGTCTGGCGGCGCTGCTTTGCTATCTGCCGGGGCGGCTTTGGTATCTCAAACGCAGGAAGACGCCCGTCAGCGTTTTGCGCGAAGTGTGTCTGGCACTGCTGGTATGCTATACCGTCGGCTTTTTGTCGCAGACGATCTTTCCGGAGATTCAACTGTACAACTACAACAACGGCGGGCTGGAGCTCAGTTTGCTCTTTCCGTTTCGCGGCACGCTCACGCTCGGCAAAGACGGCCTGCACTGGTATCAGACCTTTGATCCGCTGTTTCGCTGCAATCTTGTGCCGTTTCGCACAATCCGGTCATACCTTTCCGGCACGGCGGCGCAAAACTTCAATCTTGCGATCCGGGTGGTCAATCTGCTGGGCAACGTGCTCATCCTCGTGCCGTTCGGCGTTTTGCTGCCGTTTGCGGCGCCGAAAGCGGACAAATGGAAATGGGTGTTTTTGTGGGGCAGCGTACTGATTGTGTTCGTCGAAGTCGTACAGTATTTCATCGGCCGCGCGGCGGATATCGACGATTATCTGCTCAACATTCTTGGCGTCCTGCTCGGCTACGCTATCACCTGCGTGCCGGTGTGCCGCAGATGGAAAGCACAGTGCAAAGCTGATAATTAACCGGGTTACCACGAAGGGTCGCCTCCTCGGCCCTTTGCCCTTGGAGTCTCGCCTGCCGGCTCGGTCGTTGCTTCTCAGCCTGCGGCTGAGAGGTCGCCACCGGCGACCCGCAACCCTTGGCCCTAAAGAAAAAAGCCGCCCCAGGGCGGCTTTTTCTTTACTCAATCGTTCGTGTAATTGTCGAAATAGCCCTGGACCAGGACGACCGGCGTACCCTTGTCGCCGGAGCCGGACGTCAGATCGCACAGCGAGCCGATCAGATCGGTCAACTGGCGCGGCGTGGTACCCTGCGACGCCATAGAGCCCTTGAGGTCGGCGTCCTTGGCGCGGATGGAGGCGGAGATCGCTTCCTTCAGCTTTTCGCCGGTGAGGTCTTTGAAATCGTTGTCGGCAAGGTATTTGAGCTTGAGCTCGTTCGGCGTGCCGCGCAGACCGTCGGTAAAGAACGGAGAAACAACCGGGTCGGCCAGCTCCCAGATCTTTCCCTGCGGATCCTTGAACGCGCCGTCGCCGTAGACCATCACTTCGATGTGCTTGCCGGTGGCGTCGAGCAGCTTTTTCTGAATATCAAGCACCAGCGGCATCGCGTCGCGCGGGAAAAGCTTGACCTTTTCTTCGGTGGATTTGTTGGAGCCGAGCAAACCGTACAGCTCGTTGCAGCCGCTGCCGTCCACGGGCGCGGTCAAAATATCGTCGAGGCTGCAGACAATCTTCGCGCCGGCTTCCTTGAGAATGCGCTTGGTGCGCTTGCGGGTGTGGATATCGCAGTTGAGCACGCAGTCGGTTTTCGCGAGGATCGCGCGCGGTTGGTTTGCAAAGATGAATTCCACCTCGGCGCCCTCTTCGCGGACGAGGTCACTGTAATACTCAACATAGTCCACGCCGGTAAATTCGTGTTTTTCATAGCCGAACAGCTCACGGTAGCGCGGGAGATCGAGCACGTCGGAATACGGATTGACGCCGCTTTCATCGAGCTTGTCCGGGGAAATCAGCGCGTTGCCGACTTCGTCAGACGGATAGCTGAACTGGATCACGACCTTTTTGCAGCTACGGGCGATGCCGCGCAAACAGATCGCGAAGCGGTTGCGCGACATGATGGGGAACAAAACGCCCACGGTCTCGCCGCCGAGCTTTTGGCGGATATCCTTTGCGATCTGATCCACAGTACAATAGTTGCCCTGGGCGCGGGCAACCACGGATTCTGTGATTGCAACGACGTCGCGGTCGCGCAGGAAAAAGCCTTCGCTTTTTGCCGCGGCCAAAACGCTTTGGGCAACGATGGCACCGAGATCGTCGCCTTCGCGGATGATTGGGCAGCGGATGCCGCGCGATACGGTACCAACATTACGGGTTTGATTGCTCATAGTTTCGTCCTTTCGAAAGCGGGATTCGCGTGATAGCCTTTTCCGCTTTGATTACACAGATATTATTTTTTGACAAACCGGATCACGTTCCACGACAACGGACGCAGCCGCAGCACAGGCATCGGGTCATAGACGCCGGAAAGCGTTTTCGTCTTCGGTTTCACATTCTGGCTGTCGGCGGTGTTGACCGCCTTGAGATCGAAGCCGGCAAGCTCGATCTGCTGCGTCGGCACATAGCCGGCGAAGTCTTTGAGATTCACGGTCAGCGCCTCGTCCTCTTCCGGATCGCGGTTAACGGCGAACACGGTCAGCTCCTCGCTTTCGTCGTTCCAAACGGCAACCGCGTCCACGTCGGGCACGTCGCAAAAATCCTTGGTGTCGTGTTTGCCGGTGTCGAGCAGCGTGGTCAGCGCCCAGCCGCGGCCGTAGCGCGACGCGTGGAGATAGGGATAAAAGATCGTTTGCGCCCACGCTTTGCCGCCGTTTTCGGTCATGATCGGCGCAATGACGTTGACAAGCTGCGCAAGACACGCAACTTTGACGCGGTCGCTGTTTTTGAGCAGCGTAATCAGCATCAGACCGACCACCAGCGCGTCGGAGAAATCGTAGACGTCCTCGAGGATATGCGGCGCTTCGCTCCATTTTTCAAATTTGGCGCCGTTGGAATGGTACCACACGTTCCATTCGTCGAAGGAGAGGTTGATCTGCTTTTTGCTGTGCTTTTTGCCTTTGATATAATCGCAGACGCAGACCACGGTTTTGATGTAGTTGTCAAGATCGCAGGACTTGGCAAGGAAGTTTTTGACGTCGCCGTCGCGGCAGTCGAAATACTGATGGAGCGACACATAGTCGATGTTGTCATAGGCGATGTCGAGCGTGGTCGCTTCCCATTCGCCGAACGAGCGCATGCCGCTGTTGGACGAGCCGCAAATCACCAGTTCGATCGACGGGTCGACCCATTTCATCAGCTTTGCCGCCTCGTTGGCCGTGCGGCCGTATTCCGCGGCGGGCTTGTGGCCCATCTGCCACGAGCCGTCCATCTCGTTGCCGAGGCACCACAGCTTGATATCGTGCGGCTCCTTTGCGCCGTGGGCGATCCGCAGGTCGCTGTAATAGGTGCCGCTTTTGTGGTTGCAATATTCCACGAGGTTGCGCGCGTCATCGGGGCCGCGGGTGCCGAGATTGACCGCCATCATGGCGCTTGTGTTTGCCTCTTTGCACCAGCGCATAAATTCGTTGGTGCCGAACGTGTTCGGTTCGGTGGTGGACCAGGCGAGCTCCAGCCGGCGCGGACGCGATTCCACCGGTCCCACGCCGTCTTCCCAGCGGTAGCCGGACACAAAGTTGCCGCCCGGATAGCGCACCACGGGCACGTCGATCTGACGGATCAGATCGATCACGTCGCGGCGAAAGCCGTTTTCGTCCGCCGCCGGGTGGCCGGGTTCATAGATGCCGCCGTAGACCGCGCGGCCGAGATGCTCGATAAACGAGCCGAAAATGCGGTTGTCCACCTTGGAAATGCGGTAGTCTTTGGACAGTGTGATTTTGGATTGCTTCATAGTGTTCCTCCGTTGTTTCATGCTGGTGTTATTCTATCATACCTTGCGGTCGATTGCAACCGTTTATTTCTTCGAATAATACACTTCGTTCGCAATGTTGCGCGGCTCCAGCCGGTAGCAAAGACGCCGCAGCAGCCGCAGCAGCGAACGGCGGCGGAAGGGCATGTTGTTGACGCAGGTCACATGCAGCTGTTCGGGCGCTTTTCCGAACGACACCGTGCGCTGTTCGTCCGGCATCACGCAAAAATCGTTGCAGTCGGGTGCTATATCCGCTTCGATATGGACGCCGCAGGCAAAACCGTCGCTTTTGATTGTAACGCTGTTGCCGTCCTGCATCACCTGCAGGCCCACCGGCTTCATATGAAGCTTGCGCGGCGGGGCACAGAGCTCTGTTACGATATGGTCGTGCCAGCGGATTTCGAGCAGCGTTTTTTTCGTAACAGGCAGCGTGCAAATCTCTTTTTGGCTGTTGGGCACGAGCGTGACCGGAATCAGTTCTTCGCCGTGACACACGCCGTCCACGGTGAACGAGCGTACCGACACGTCAAAGGTTTGCGGTTCTATCGTATCGTTGTGCGCCACAAGGACGGCGCTGCGTTTGTCGTGGCGGCAGGTGACGGCCACGGGCGCAAAGAAATCATGCGCGTGATACAGCGCCGGTTTTGGCATCTCGGAAAAATCGACCATCGACCAGCTCGGGCAGTGCCACACGTCGTTGAACTGCCACACCAGACAGCCGTTGCTTCTCCCCTTCTGCTGGCGGAAATGCACCGCCGCGTTGCGCACGCATTCGCTTTGGACAAAGCCGGTCAGTGCGGGCAGATCGGAAAAGCGCACGGGGTCGTCGAACAATTCGGAAAGATAGAACAGCATCTTGCGGTTGCCGCCGGTGCACTTTTGGTGGTTCATAAACGGCTTTGATTTGAGCGAATCGTCCTTTGGCGACGCAAAAGAGCGGATCGACTGCATACACGGCAGGGATTCGAGGCCGAATTCGGACAGAAAACGCGTGTCGCGGCGCGCGTAGTAATCGAGCTTTTTCAACCCGTGCCACACGTTCCACAGATGGGTGTCGCCGCTGTTGTCGTCGGTGGCGTCGGAAAACGGTTCGGTGCCGCAGGGCGACGACGGGATATAGGGTACGGCGGCGTGCGCGTCCATATAGCGCTGCAATGTGCCGTAGAAGAAATCGACATAGGCCCGCCGCAGCTTGTGTGATTTCGGCAGATAGCTGTACATCATTTCCGCCTCGTTGTTGCCGCACCAAAGCGCCAAACTCGGATGCAGCTCCATCCGCGCGACCTGCGACTGCACTTCGCGCATCACGAGCGACGTGAATGTTTCGTTGTAAAACGGATACATCTGGCACGCGAACGCAAAATCCTGCCAAAGCAAAATGCCCATTTCGTCGCACTTTTGCAGCAGATGCTCCGGCGCATAGACCCCGCCGCCCCACACACGCAGCATATTGAAATTGCCGAAGCGCGCAAGACGCAGATAGCGGTCGATCGTGTCATCGTCGGCGTCTTCGAACAACGCGGAAAACGGGATCAGGTTGGCGCCCTTGGCAAACACGGGTTCGCCGTTGAGCAAAAAGCGGAACTGGTTGCCGAACGCGTCCTTTTTCCGGTCAAGCACGAGCGAACGCAATCCGATCTTTTTTTCCACCCGGTCGTCTTCGCCCTCGAATACGAGCGTATACAGCGGCTGCGTATCGCGGCCGTTCATCTCATAGGTATACCACAGCTCCGGGTGCTCCACAAAAAACGCGCCGTTTTCACCTTCCACCTCCAGCCCCTGCGGGGTAAACAGGCGGATACGGGTTGCGCCGTCCGCCGACGCCCAAACATGCGCATGGCTGCGTGTGGTCTCCTGCCGCACGCGGATGTTTTCGATCCTAGAATCAAAGCATTGCAGCGTCACGTCGGAAAGCGCGCCGCAATAGGGCACGCACGGACCCCAGTCCCAGCCGAAGTGGCAGCCGGGTTTTCGGATGTGGCAAATACCGTTGACGCCGTTCGGGTTCGGCAGCAGCGGCTCGTTTTTGTAGGCGTCTTCAATAAAGCGGTAGGCGGAGCGAAAACGCAGCTCGATCGTGTTGTCGCCCGGCTGCAAAAAGGCTTTGACGTCTTCGTCCACGGGGACAAAGGCGCTCTCGCTCGAAAACGCCTGTTTGCCGTTGATCATACAGGTGCAAAAGGTGTCGAGCACGTCGCAGCACAGATGGATCTGCTTTTTTTGCAACAGATCTTCCCCGAGCGGAAACGTGCGAAAGAAGGTATAGTCGTGCGCCGCCGTTGCCAGCGCTTCGCTTTCCACGCCGGACGAAAGTGGATTGTCGATCTCACCCGATGCAATCAGCGCGCCGAAATCTGTGCCGGGCAAAAACGCGGGGAAACATTTGCCGTCGCTTTCGCGCCGCAAGGTCCATTTGCCCGAAAGAAGAAGCGTTTTCATCGTCCATCCCACACTTTTCACAGTTTTTTCTCATTGTATCACAGATTTTTCGTTTTGAAAAGAGATTGACATTTTTTTCTGTTTGTATTATAAATGAAAAGAAATCTTTATGCATTTGGAGGAAATTCGATATGAACAAGATCAGCGAAGATATTGCACGCTACGGCGTGGTACCCGTTGTCGTGCTCAACGACCCGGCCGAAGCGCTGCCGGTGGCGGACGCACTTTTGAAAGGCGGTCTGCCTGTCGCGGAGGTCACGTTCCGCACCGCCGCCGCCGAAGAGGCGATCCGCATCATTGCCGCCGAGCGTCCCGCCATGCTGGTGGGCGCGGGCACCGTTTTGACGATCGATCAGGTTGACCGCGCGGTGGCGGCCGGCGCAAAGTTTATCGTCTGTCCGGGCTTTGATCCCGAGATCGTGGACTATTGCATCGGCAAAAGCATTCCCGTCTTCCCCGGCTGCACCACAGCGTCGGAGGTCGCCTGGGGTGTAAAACGCGGTCTGACGGTTCTCAAGTTTTTCCCGGCCGAACAGTGCGGCGGCGTCGCCACGATCAAAGCGTTGTGCGCGGCGTATGTGGGCGTCAAATTTATGCCGACCGGCGGCATCGGCCCGAAGAATCTCAAGGACTACCTCTCCTGCGACAAAATTGTCTGCTGCGGCGGAAGCTGGATGGTCAAGGGCGATCTGATCAAGGCCGGCCGGTTCGACGAGATCGAACGGCTGTCGAAAGAAGCCGTGGCGCTGGCCAAGCAGGTGCGCGGCTGAGGCTTCAGCGCCAAGGCGCTGAAGCAATTCGGAATTCGGAATGCGGAATTCGGAATTAAGGTCGCGGGTCAACCATGCGGCAGTCAAAAGCTCTGCACCGCGGAATCAACAGTCTGATACCGTAAACGCATAAATGGTATCCGCAATGCGTTTCTCATTCCGTAAACAATCACCCGCCAACGAAACAAACACAAACCATCAATGGCAAACAGCTTTGCCGAAACGCTTTTGACGCATCGCGCGCAGCGCGGCGTCCATCAATTCCGAATTCCGCATTCCGAATTCCGAATTTTCTTCGGATCCGGTGCGGCGTTCGAGATCAATCCGGAGGAAAATTATGGATCTCAACTTAAAGACAAAAGAAAGCTGCGCCTTCGACGCGGTGTCGCTCGGCGAAGTGATGCTGCGGCTCGATCCCGGCGAAGGACGCATCCGCACCGCGCGCAGTTTCCGTGCGTGGGAAGGCGGCGGCGAATACAACGTCGTGCGCGGGCTTCGACGCTGCTTCGGGCTCAAAACGGCGGTCATCACCGCGTTTGCCGAAAACGAAGTGGGCTATCTGATGGAAGACTTTATATTGCAGGGCGGCGTGGACACGTCGCTGATCAAATGGATGAAGACCGACGGCATCGGCCGTATCTGCCGCAACGGGCTCAACTTTACCGAACGCGGCTTCGGCATCCGCGGCGCCGTGGGCTGTTCCGACCGCGCCAACACCGCGATTTCCAAAGCGACGCCGGCGGATTTCGATTTTGACTATATCTTCGGCACGCTCGGCGTGCGCTGGCTGCACACCGGCGGCATCTATGCCACGCTGAGCGAGCAATCGTGCGAAACGGTGCTTGCCGCGATCAAGACCGCAAAAAAATACGGAACGGTCGTGTCGTATGACCTCAACTACCGCCCCTCCATGTGGAGCGCGATCGGCGGCAAGGAAAAGGCGCAGCAGGTCAACAAGGAGATTGCAAAATACGTCGACGTCATGATCGGCAACGAGGAGGACTTCACCGCCTGCCTCGGCTTTGAAATTGAAGGCAACGATGAGAATCTCAAAACGCTCAACCTCGACGGCTACAAAAAGATGATCAACAAAGCCGCCGCGACCTATCCCAACTTCAAAGCGGTCGCCACCACGCTGCGCACCGTGAAAACCGCCACGGTCAACGACTGGAGCGCGATTTGCTGGGCGGACGGCGAAATCTATAAGGCAAAAGACTACAACGGTCTCGAGATTCTCGACCGCGTGGGCGGCGGCGACTCGTTTGCGAGCGGTCTGATCTACGGACTGATGACCACCGGCGACGCTTCGCAGGCGGTAGAATACGGCGCGGCGCACGGTGCGCTGGCGATGACCACACCCGGCGACACCACTATGGCGCGCAAAAAAGAAGTAGAAGCCCTCATGGGCGGCGCCGGCGCAAGGGTGCAGCGATAAACAAAACATATTGAAAGGGAGTCGCACTTTCATGAAACGATGGATCGCCGTTTTTCTGACGCTGCTGATGGTTAGTGGCGTTTGTCTGCTGCCGGCACAGGCCCGACAATCTTTCACCGGCACACAATCCAATATACCTGCCATGATCGGACACAAAGGGTATTCTGAAAAATACCCGGAAAACACGGCACTTTCTATTCAGAAGGCTGCCGAAGCCGGTTTTTCCGGCACAGAGGCGGATGTGCGCATGACCAAAGACGGCGTGTTTGTGCTCAGTCACGACGCAGAGATTGAAACCGCCGACGGACAAACGCTGCGCCTTTCGCGTCACACCTATCGGGAACTGACTGCACAGCCTTTGAAAAACGAATTTGACACAGCACCTGTCTATCTTTGCAGGCTGGAGGATTATCTTGATATCTGCAAAGAAAACAATCTGATCTGTTTTATCGAGATCAAGGAATACTGGATGATCCATAAAATCGTGGAACTGGTTGCAATGGTGCGCGAACGCTATGATTTTCAAAAGTGTGAAATCCAGTCGTTTGAGCTGCTTCCGTTGCTGGTCGCCCGTTTGTTTTTTCCACAGGCGCGCATCATGCTTACTACGAACGAATACAATTACAACGCAAAAGCTGCCTATCTATTGGGCTTCGATCTCGATATGCGATTTGACGGACTGACGGCAGAGATCGTGGAAAAATTTCATAGAAAAAACAGGCTTGTCAGTTGCTTTACCGTCAACGAAATACAGGAAGCCAAACGCTGTGCGGCGCTCGGTGTTGATTTCATGGAGACCGACATATTTCCTGTTTTTCCGG
>CACWJV010000027.1:13822-25074 GCA_902761265.1 Oscillospiraceae bacterium
AATACGGCGCGGCGCACGGTGCGCTGGCGATGACCACCCCCGGCGACACCACTATGGCGCGCAAAAAAGAAGTAGAAGCCCTCATGGGCGGCGCCGGCGCAAGGGTGCAGCGATAAAGAGCAGTTTCAGCCGCCTGCGGGCGGCTTTCGTTTCGTTTCCGCCAGCAAAAGCCGGAAACGTCAAAACCAAAGGAGCACACACAACACATGAACAAAACGCTTTTCAAACAAGTGATCTCTGCCGGACTGGTATTCGTGCTGCTGACTTCTGCCGGCACTGCGGCCTTTGCCGCGGGCAGCAAGCCGCAGGACACTCTGCCGCAGTAT
Source organism: Oscillospiraceae bacterium (assembly GCA_902761265.1). Classification (GTDB taxonomy): domain Bacteria; phylum Bacillota; class Clostridia; order Oscillospirales; family Acutalibacteraceae; genus UBA6857. The sequence goes on from CACWJV010000027.1 coordinate 14,149, forward strand.
TGCACCGTGATCGCCGGCACACCGCTGACTTTCCCCGTCGGCACGGACATCGCATCGGTCAAAAGCAGCCGAAAGAGCAAAGCCAGGGTGTCGCACAGCGGGACGGAAATAACCATCCGCGCAGAAGAAACAGGCGACGCCGCAATCACTGTGACAGATACGGGCGGAAACGCCCGGACGTTTGACGTCTATACCTATACGTCGCAGGCGCAGTACGACGATCTGCGCAAGATTTTTGAGGGCAAAAAGTTTTCCGTCCTCGGCGACAGTATTTCCACGCTGGAGCCGTGGGACACCGGCGGGTCGCATTACTACGACACCGCTCGGGTCAGCAACTGTGGAACCGACAGCGGCTTTGTCGACGCGGCCGGCAACAGCACCGGCGGCATCGGTCTTCGGTATCAGGACACCTACTGGGGCAATTTGCAGACGCGGTTTCATATGCGGCTTTGCAGCAATGTGTCGTGCAAAAAGAAAACCGTGGCCGGCTGGATGGAGGATGACGCGCAGATCCGCAGGCTCGGCAAAAGAGGCACACCGGATATCATCTTTTTCTTCGGCGGCAGCAACGACAGTCTGAGAGCGGAAAGCCTCTCCGTGTTTCGCGCGGCTTATACAAACGTGCTGAAAAAGCTCAAAGCGGCCTATCCCCGGGCAAAGATTCTGGCGCTGCTGCCCTGCGTGGCCGGATTTGCGCCGTATCAGCGGGCGGCGATTGAAGCCTGCAACTCCAAAAAGGTAACGTATATTCCACTTTCAAAAGCCGGCGTAACCGCGCTGCATCCGGGTGCAAAGGGCTTTTCCAAAATCACAGACTGCATTTTAAATACGCTGTGCCCCGCCCGGCGAAGCACACCGGACAATACCGGAACCGCCCCGGCGTCGGCAACGGACGTGCCGCCGCAGGAACCGGCTGCAAAATCCGGCATCGACGCGGTTTTGGATCTTTTCCGTTGGATCCGCGGCCTGTACCCGCGGCTGCTGCACATGCTGCAGGGAAAAACCGCGCCGCTTTCACCCGGCGAAACCACCAATCCATAAGAAGGATGTCGGACGGCATCCTTTTTCTTTTTCGCATTCTCTTGACTTTCCGGTCGGCAAAAGACTATAATCGTTTTAGGGAAAAATACGAAAGGAGCGGTTCTATGTCTGAACCATCGTATCCGGCGGCGCAGGTGCTCTCGCTTTCCATGGATATCGGCAAGAGCATGATCCGCTGCGGCGCGGAGATCAACCGCGTGGAGGAAACCGTCATGCGCATCTGCCACGCCTACGGGATGCAGCAGACCGACGTGTTTTCGATCGTATCCATGATCGTCGGCACCACGCGCGACAAACAGGGCGAAGAAACCACGCTTTCGCGGCGCGTCTACAGCTACGCCACCAATTTTATGCAGCTTGAAAAGCTGAACGCGCTTTCGCGCCGGCTGTGCGCAAATCCGGTTGACCCGGCGTCTGTAAGGCCCGAACTCGACGCGATCAGCCGCGACCCGGTCAAGCTCCACCCCACCGTCTGTATCGGCTATCTGATCGCCGCGGCGGCGTTTACCGTCTTTTTCGGCGGCACATGGAAAGACGCGCTCGCGTCGGTGCCGATTGCCGTGATTTTGTGGCTGATCGGCTCGCTGGTCAAGGTGCGCGGGATGAGCAAACTGTTTGTCACAGCGCTGTCGTCCGCCACGGCGGGCTTTCTCGCAATCTCGTTTGTCAAGCTCGGCCTGGCCGACCACGCCGGCATGATTATGATCGGCAACGTCATGCTGGTCATTCCCGGTCTGATGCTGATCAATTCCGTGCGGGAGATGCTGTGCGGCGATCTGATGAGCGGGATCCTGCGCCTGTTGGAATCGCTGATTCTCTCGCTCGCGATCGCCTGCGGCTTTGCTGTGCCGATCCTCATCTTCAGCGCAGGAGGGATCTCATGGATCTGAAACAGGCACTCATTCTGATTTTCGCCGGCATCGGCGGCACCCTGGGCTTTTCGCTGATCTTCCGTATGCGCAAGAAGCTTATCGTCTGGTCGCTTTTAGGCGCGGCGCTCACGCTCGGGGTCTATGTGCTGTGCCTTGCTACAATGCAGCACGCGTTTTTTCAAAACCTCTTCCCCGCCCTCGCCGGTGCGCTGTATGCCGAGCTGACGGCCAAGCTGACCAAATCACCCGCCACGCAGTATCTCGCCTGCGCCATCATCCCGCTTGTGCCGGGCGGCGGACTGTATTACACAATGTACAACTTTGTCACCGGCGACATGGACGCCTTTCACACCCAGTTGACCCAAACGGCGCGCGTCGCGGCCGGTCTTGCGGTCGGCATCATGCTGATCTCGGTGCTGATGCACCAGTTGCGCCGCCATTCCTATCGGGAATTGGCAAAGGAAACCGACGGGTAAGCGAACCCAAACCGACGCCGCACAGCGTGTTTTGTGCGGTGTTCTTTTTTCGAAAAGCGCGCTTGACGAAACGGGCAACGCGTGATATGATGAAGAAAACGAAGGAGGTACGAAGCATGAGGACATTCGGAAAGGTATTGCTCAAACTGCTGGAGCTGGTGCTGATCGCCGTACTGATCGCCGCGGTCGTGTTCGGGTTTTATGCGCCGAAGTATCTGCTGAGCAAGGAAAACTATGATGTGTCGCAAAAAACGGACGACGGCAAAATCACGATCGTCAGCGCCAACGCCCGCTGCTATACGCCGGGCGATCTGATGAAAAAAAGCTGGTTCTACCGTGCGCCGCTTCTGGTGCGCACATTGGCCGCCGCCGAGCCGGACATCATCGGTTTTCAGGAGGTGACGCGGCTGCACCGCAGCTATTTTGACCGTGCGCTCAAGGGCTACGACTATGTGCTCGACTACCGCGACGACAGCTTTTTGGCGGAAAGCTGTCCGATCTATTACAACACAAACAAGTTTACGCTGACCGACAAGGGCTCCTTTTGGCTGAGCGAAACGCCCGAAACGATGAGCAAGGGTTGGAACGCGGCGCACTACCGGATCTGCTCGTATGTGATTCTGACGCAGAAATCGGACGGCAAACAGCTCGTTGTGTTCAACACGCATCTCGACAATGTCAGCGAAGAGGCGCGGATCAACGGGATCCATCTGGTGTTGGAAAAAATCAAGGTGTTCGGCGGGATGCCAAGCGTGATTATGGGCGATTTCAACGCCGAGGAGAATTCGCTGACCTATACGGCGGCCACAAAGCTGTTTGACGACGCGAAGTATCAGACGGAAGATACCGATTCCGGCTCGACCTATCACGGCTACGGCATGGACTGGAGCGCCGACAATCTCGACTACTTCATGATCTCCAAAACCGGCATCAACGTGGAGAGCTACAAGGTTTTGCGCAACACCTTTGACGGCGCATATCCGAGCGACCACTTTCCGATCCGGATGGTCATGACGCTGCAGTAAGGCTGATTTGCCCGCACCGCTTGCAAAAGCGAAACGCGTGTGCTACAATAAAAAATAAGTAAGAAACTTTGGAGGTAACCGCTATGTTCCAGAATATCCCCGACGTCAAACTCGGTCTGGTCGCCGTGTCGCGCGACTGTTTCCCGATTGAACTTTCCATCCGCCGCCGCGCTGCGATCAAAGAAGCCTATGGCGACGATCTGTATGAATCCCCCGTCACGGTGGAAAACGAGCTCGATATGCAAAAAGCCATTGCCGACGTCAACGCCGCCGACTGCAACGCGCTGGTTGTGTTTCTCGGCAACTTCGGCCCCGAAACGCCGGAGACATTGCTCGCCAAATATTTTGACGGCCCCGTGATGTATGCGGCGGCTGCCGAGGGCGACGGCGATCTGATCAACGGACGCGGCGACGCCTACTGCGGGATGCTCAACTGTTCGTATAATCTCGGCATGCGCCATCTCAAGGCGCACATCCCGTCTTATCCGGTCGGCACGGCACAGGATATTGCAAAAATGATCCGCGAGTTTGTGCCCGTGGCGCGTGCGGTGATCGGTGTGAAAAACCTCAAGATCATCACCTTCGGCCCGCGTCCGCAGGACTTTTTCGCTTGCAACGCACCGATCAAGGGTCTGTATGAGATCGGCGTCGAGATCGAAGAAAACAGCGAACTCGATCTGCTCGTGTCCTACAAGGCGCACAAGGACGATCCGCGGATCCCCGCAGTGTGCGAAGATATGGCAAACGAGCTCGGCGTATCGGGCAACAACTATCCGGCGCTGCTGCCGCGCATGGCGCAGTTTGAACTGACGCTGCTCGACTGGGCCGAAGCCCACAAGGGCGACCGTAAATACGTCGCTTTCGCTGACAAATGCTGGCCGGCATTCCCCGAAGCGTTCGGGTTTGAACCGTGCTACGTCAACTCGCGGCTTGCCTCCCGCGGCATCCCGGTGTCGTGCGAAGTGGATATCTACGGCGCGCTGTCGGAATACATCGGCGCGTGCGTGTCCGGCGACGCGGTAACGCTGCTCGATATCAACAACTCCGTGCCCGCCTCGATGTATGACAGCGAGATCAAGGGCAAGTTCAGCTATCAGCTCACCGACACATTCATGGGCTTCCATTGCGGCAACACGCCTTCGTGCAAGATGTGCGCCGACCGCGCGGTCAAATATCAACTGATCCAGCACCGTCTTTTGGAGCCCGCCGGCAGCGAACCCGACTTTACCCGCGGCACGCTCGAGGGCGACATTGCGCCGAGCGACATCACGTTCTATCGCCTGCAGTGCGACAGTGACGGCGTTTTGCGCGCCTATGTGGCACAAGGCGAAGTGCTGCCTGTCCGCACCGGCTCGTTCGGCGGCATCGGCGTATTCGCCATTCCGGAGATGGGGCGCTTCTATCGCCATGTGCTGATCGAAAAGCGCTATCCGCACCACGGCGCCGTGGCGTTCGGCCATTACGGCAAAACGCTGTTTGACGTTATGCGTTTCCTCGGCGTCGGGGATATCGCCTATAACCAGCCGGCGTCGCTGCCGTATCCGACGGAGAATCCGTTCGCATAAGAACCCGTATAGAAAAAACTCCCGCTGCAAAAACAGCGGGGTTTCTTTTGTTATTATCATTCGGCTGCCGTCAGCGTAATCACAACGTCGCCGTTGCCGAGCAGGGTTTGCAGTTGCGCGTCGCTTTGGTCAGTGATATGGCCGAGCCGGGTGTATGCCCAGCGATTGGAGCCGTAAAATACGACGAACTGACTGCCGGCATAAAGGACGATATCACCGGGGACGGTCGTGGTCTGCGCATCCCGGTGCGGCAGCGTTTGGCCGAGCGGGCCGACCTGTTCGAAATCACCGTACATAGACATCTGAACAGTCAGCGGCCCGTTTTCGCAAAGCGCTTGCAGCGCCCGGACGGCGTCGTTCGATTCCCATTGCACGGCAACGGGCGTATTTTGGATGGTCATTTGCAGCATGGCAGTTTCTCCTTTTTGAGGTTCGGTTGACACCGTCGTGTCCGACGCTGTCACAGCAGGTGTTGTTGCCGGTGCGGCAGGTTCCGTTTGCGGGGCGCCGCAGCCGGACAGCAGACAAAGGGAAAGCAGGAAAAGCACAGCGGTCGGCAAAACCGGGCGGCCGCGACGCTTGCGTTTTTTCAAGAGCAAAAACGCACAAACGGCGCCGAGATACGCGAACAAAATCAGAATTGACAGTTGTTCGGCAAAGACGAGAACCCCCGGTTTGCCGTTTTCAAAAAACGCGAATGCGGCGCGGAAAAACAGGTAGTTCGGGACGCCGTTTTTGAAAAACGCCCATCCGCCGCAGCATGCGGCTGCGCCGAGCACCGCAGCCACCGTCGTTTTGACGCCGCGTTTCCATCGAAGTGCACGCGACAAAGCGGGAATGTGCAACCCGAGGTGGACGGCCATCAGTACAAACGACCAGTGCGACAGACTCAGGTGGACCCGCCGGGCAAACGAGACCGGCAAAAAGCCGTAGAGAAACGGCACCGCCCGGGCGCTCATCGCCATCCCGCACAGCGCAGTCAGTGCGATGGACGCCAGCAGCAGCATATTCACGACAAGCGTAACGACACGGTAGGCGTTGTAGCTGCCTTTGAAAATTGACGTATACCAGCGACGGTTGAGAATATGGTGGGCAACCAGCAGCACCGTCATAGCGATGCCGCACCATTCGTGCACCGTTTCACCTGTGGCGGGATAGGCCATCAGACACAACAGCAGCACAGTCATACCGAGATCAACCGCTCTTTTGCCTGCGTTTTTCCGTCCGGATTTCATAGCGTTCTCCTGTGGTTCAATTTAGCCCGTCGATCCAGGTTTGCAATTCTGTTTCGGAAACACCGCCGCCAAAGCGCTGACCGTTCAGCCAGTTGCCGCTGCCGGCGTTGTCTGCAAGATTTTGGCCGCTGCGGCCGATGCCGCTGCCGCCCGAGGTGCAAAACGGGATCAGCGTGATGCCGGTGAAATCGTAGCTTTCCACAAAGGTGTCCATAATGCGCGGCTCTTCGCCCCACCAGATGGGATAGCCGATATAAATTTTCGTGTAGCCGTCGAGCGAAAGCGGTTCGCTTCCGATGGCCGGACGGGCGGTTTTGTCGTTTTGCTCTTTTGTGGTGCGGCTGGACTGGTCGTTCCAATCGAGATCCGCGGCGGTGTATTCCTGCGCCGCTTTGATCTCATAGAGATCCGCGTTTTCGATCGCCGCGATTTTTTCGGCAACGCCCTTTGTTGTGCCGGTTGCGGAAAAGACGACAACGAGCGTTTTGCCTGCCGCTGCGGTTGTGTCCGGCGCGGCGGCACTTTCCGGCGCGGCAGTGCTTTCCGGCTCAGCAGAAACAAACGGATCGGCCGTTGTGTTACCGGTCGGGTCCGCAGGGCTGCTGCCGGCGCAGGCGGCAAGAGACGCAACCAGAAGCGCGGCGAGTAAAAGGGAAAGGACTTGTTTCATAACATTGCCTCCTTATTGCAGTTTGCCGTAGTCCGCGCCGGACACGGCTTCGCACCATTCGGTACCCGCTTCTTCGCCGGCGACCTCGATGGCAAGATGGGAAAACCAACTGTCGTGCGCGGCGCCGTGCCAGTGTTTGACCTCGGCGGGGATGTTGATAACTTTGCCCGGCGTCAGTTCGATTGGCTTTTCGCCCCATGCCTGGTAGTAGCCGCGGCCGCCGACACAGATCAGCATCTGGCCGCCGCCGGTTTTGGCGTGGTGGATATGCCAGTTGTTGCGGCAGCCCGGTTCAAACGTCACATTATAGACCGGCACCTGTTCGGTGGACACGGGCGCGAGATAGCTTTGGCCGACAAAGAACTGCCCGTAGGGGTTTTCTGCGCCGATCGGGAACGGGATCTCCTGTTGAAACCGGTCTTTTGCCGTCTTTGCCGGCGCGTCCTCGTTCCACACCTCTTTGGCCAGCCGGAACACCGCCCAGCCCTTCGGCCAGCCGACGTACATCGTGGCGTGGGTAATGATGGCGGCGATCTCGTCCTTGGTCACGCCGTGGGCTTTCGCGTTTTGCAGATGATAGAGCAGCGAGCTGTCGGTGATGCCCGACGCCATCAGCGACACGACGGTGACGATGCATTTGGTTTTGACGTCGATTGCCTCTTCGTTCCACACTTCGCCGAACAGCACGTCGTCGTTGAGATGGGCAAAGGCCGGCGCAAAGTCGCCGAGCTGCTGTCTGCCTGCGGTCTGAGTAATTTTTTCTTTCATGGTAGCTGCCTCCTTATGTTCGTAAAAACCGTGCGTCCGTGTCGGGCGCGTCGATGGATTGATAGCGTTCGGCCGTCATGTGCAGATCGTATTGTTCACGCAGCGCCGCGAGCCGGGCCATCATCGGACTTTGGTGGTGCGCGTCGATCGCGGCCTGGTCGCGCCAGACGTCGATCAGCAAAACCGTTTCCGGGTCATCCATCGGAAAGAAATACTGATATTTCAGGTTGCCGTCCTCGGCGCGGATCGCGTCGGCGATGCCGCTTTGCTCCATTTCCGCGGCAAAGGCGCGTGCGCTGCCGTTTTGGCCGCGGTAGTAAAGATTGACTGCAATGCTCATCTTTTGCTTCCTTTCTGTCAGCCGGTTGATTCAGAATAACATGATTTGACTGCCGTGTCAAGGGACAGGAAAGGCATTTTTCTCCGACGGCTGTCTTCGGGATCGTGTCTGCGACCCGCTTTTATGATTCCAAATATAGAACCATTTTGACTGATTTTGCCCTTTTTTTACCGAATTGTTATAGAACCGTCACAATTCGACCTTGCTTTTCTTGGGGTTCTATGCTATAATGTGCGCCATGGAGGGCGATGCTATGATTCGAGAACGCTTCAATACAATCTTCAGTTCCGTCCACAAATGGGAGCTTGTTTACTGGTGGATTTTGCGGTGCGCGATGATCTACGCGCTGTTTGACACAATTTTCAGCGGCAGCAGCTACACCGCCAGCAATCCGCCGATTCAGATTTTCGCGAACCTTGTCGGCATGTTTGCCTATGAGATTATCGTGTTTCTGTTTCCCAAAAAGAGCCGGCTGCAGTATTTTTCGCCGCGGTTCCAAAATATCACGGCGCTCGGCTTTTTCCTCGGCTCGTTCGGCGGCGCATATCTGAATTTGTATTACATTTTACCAATGTACGACAAGATTCTGCACGCACTGGGCACAGCGGAGGCTGTGTATATCGGCTATGAATACACCTGCGCCACGCAGCTCAAGTTGAAAAAGACCTGTCCTGCCGAGATCGCCGTGCTTTGCGCGTTCGGCTTCGGGTTCATCCTTTCGTCGGCGTGGGAGCTGTTTGAGTTCACCTATGACCAGTTTTTCGGCGGCGACGCACAGCACTGGAATCTGCAGGCCGCGCTGGACACAGTCGGCGGCGACATTCAGCGGATTTTCCAGATGATCCCGATCAAGGATCCCGAGCTGTTTTCCAAGCGCTTCCCGCTGATGGACACCATGGCGGACATCATCATGAACTTCCTCGGCGGCGTGACCATGTTTGTGATCTTGCGCTTTGTCCCCTACCGCCACCGCGGCAAGGGCGATATCAACCGCATGATCGAAGAAGAAGCCGCCCGCGCGGCAGAAGCACCGGCCGAAGCCACGGTCTGAATCTGATACCGGAAGCTGTTTGTCCCCGGGCAAACAGCTTTTTGCTTTTTGTGATTGTTCACGATTTTATATATACTTTTTTGTGCGTCAAGGACAAAAAGCAACTCTTTTTTCAAAAAAGATTGCACTCGTCCTTTATACATGATATAATAATTTATCTTAAGAATTTTCAACCAGAAAGAGGAACCAGACCCCATGAAGTTTTCCGACATGCCCTATACCCGTCCGGATGTCGACGCGTTTCGCAAACAGCTCAGAGCGTTGACCGAAACGCTCGAGCAAGCGCCGGATTTCAGCGCGGCGAAAGCCGCCTTTTTGCAGCAGCAGGAGTTGGAAAAACACCTGTCCACCCTAAGCACGCTTGTGGAAGTGCGCCACTCTATCGACACGCGCGACGCGTTTTATGAAGCGGAGGCGGATTTCTTCAACGCCGTTTTGCCCGAGGTGCAGGAGGATCAGCAAAAATGGACAAAGGCGCTACTCGAAAGTCCGTATCGCGCGGACTTCGAACGGGAATACGGCAGCGTGATGTTCCTCAACGCCCAGATCGAGCTCAAGACGTTTTCGCCGGAAATCATCCCGGAGCTGCAGCAGGAAAACGATTTGGTGCAGGCGTATGAAAAACTGCTCGCGAGCGCGCAGATTCCGTTTGAGGGCAAGACCTATACCATCGCGCAGATCGGTCCGCTCAAACAGGATCCCGACGACGAAAGACGCCTTGCCGCGTGGAAGGCTGAAGGCCAATGGTACAAAGACAACCAGGCGCAGCTTGACGAATTGTATGACAAGCTCGTACATTTGCGCGATACGATGGGCAAAAAGCTCGGCTACGGCGGCTATATCCCGCTCGGTTATTACCGCATGGGCCGCAACTGCTATGACCAGAACGACGTGGAACAATTCCGCAAAGCCGTGCGCACCTATCTGGTGCCGCTGGCCGACCGCATTTTCCGCGACAAGGCAAAGCGATTCGGCAAGCCGTATCCCATGAGCTTTGCCGACAACGCCGTGATGTTCCGCACCGGCGAAGCAAAGCCGACCGGCACGCCGCAGGACACGCTGAACGCCGGCAAGGCGTTTTACGACGCGTTGTCGCCCGAAACGGGCAAATTCTTCCGCATGATGCTCGACAACGAGCTGATGGACGTGCTGTCGACCGAGGGCAAACAGGGCGGCGGCTACTGCACCGAGCTGATCGACTACGAAGTACCGTTCATCTTTGCCAATTTCAACGGCACGCGCGACGATGTGGAGACTGTGATCCACGAAGCCGGCCATGCGTTCGCCGCGTGGAAAAACATCCACCGCATTCCGGTCGACACGTTGTTGCCGAGCATGGAGGGCTGCGAAGTGCATTCCATGTCGATGGAGTTCTTCTCCTGGCCGTGGGCGGAGCTGTTCTTTGGCAAGGACACGCAGAAATTCAAATACAGCCATCTGGCCGGCGCGCTGACCTTTATCCCCTACGGCACGATGGTCGACCATTTCCAGCACGAGGTGTTCCAGCATCCCGACTGGACGCCGCGCCAGCGCCACGACTGCTGGAAGCAGCTTCTGGGCGTGTATATGCCGTGGCAGAAGCTCGACGGCGATATTCCGTTTTACAGCGAGGGCGAAGGCTGGCAGCGTCAGCACCATATCTATTCATTCCCCTTCTATTATATCGACTACTGTCTGGCGCAGACCGTGGCGCTCGAGTTTTGGGCAAAGATTCAGGCCGACAAAGACGACGCGTGGCGCCACTACCTCGCCTATACCGAGCAGGGCGGCAGCAAGGTGTTTACCGAACTGCTCAAAACCGCCGGTCTCGATTCGCCCTTTGACGAAGCGTGTCTGCGCGGCGTTTGCGAAAAGGCAAAAGCGTATCTTGACGCGTTTGACCT
>CACWJV010000028.1 GCA_902761265.1 Oscillospiraceae bacterium
TGGTGGGAACCTATCGTGTGCTGTCCAGCGATGACAGTCGTTTGCAGTCCGGAGCGTCCTTTGTCGGGTTTGAAGAGTACGCGGCTTTTCCAAAGCCGGATTCTGTCAACAGTGATATCACATTTCTTGATAAGATCGGGAATGACTACCGGTTCCGTCTGGGCGACGCTTCGCTCGACCCGATTGCAACATATCATACGCTGACCAACGTGTTTACGTTGCTGATGCCTTCAAGATCCTTTTGTCCGGAATCCAACAATCTCTATTTCTCCTATGCAGGTGTTTTGAAGCTGCTGGGCTATCAAACAACCATAAACACGGACGGACAAATCGACGTGACCGATGCCGATGGGATTCCCGTCGCTGTGATCACAAAAGCCGCCGAAGGCGACATGTATGTGATGCACGTCACACTTGCCGAAACCGGCGCGTAATTCAAACTTTGAAAAGGACAGGTGACCATGATGAAAAGAGCAATCGCATACATTTTTCTTTCCGCTTTGCTGATCTCCCTGCTGAGCGCATGCGGTATGAGCGCGGTCAAAGAGACTGAGGCTGCGATCGACGCCATCGGCACGGTCAGTCTGGACAGTGCAGAGGCAATCTCAAACGCCAGAAAATTGCTGAAGGAACACTGCGTGATTTGCAGATTCAGAACGTCGAAAGTCTGATTGATGAAATCGGTACGGACCCTGCAGTTGATCAAGAAGCAGTCGAAGCGGCGCGTGCGGCGTTCGATGCGCTGAATGCGGATATGCAGTCCCAGGTGCAGAACCCTGACACGCTTCTGAAGGCGGAAAAAAAGATGGAGCTGCTCGAGCACATCTCCGATTACACGATTTCGAATTATCAACGCATCGGGACCAGAAGAGTCAAGGTGTTTAATGAGTCGGCGTTGGGTTGGTACGGTTTGGAAGATAAGTCTGCAACAGCATATATCTGTTTCTTGCTGCAGGGCGACGAAGAACACATAATCAATATAGACAATATCAGCTTTGACGTTTACGTGTGCGTAAACAAAGCGTATGATCGTGTTGATCTTTATGATAAGACCAAGGATGGTAAGATCATGAGTATTCAGTATTGGCCATCTGAGGATCGGGCACAAGTCGGCACGATCAAAACGGAGCTTTCGATGCAGGAGTACATGGATCTTTTGGTCGCCGGCGACATAGTGAATTCCTACAGAAAAATCTCGTTTGAATCTATTTCACGAGCACTAAATACTTTTGCTGCAGCTGCACAAAACTAGCATAATGTAATTGGAGGATTTGTCGACATGACAGCAAGAATGCGCAGACTGATGTCTGACTATGAGCAAGTGAAGAAAGATTTCGCCGGTCACAAATATATCGTGGTGACGCCGGTCGGCACCGAGCCGCCGGAGCAATATCATGTCACCTATTTTGTGAATGGTATCTATTTGCTCCCGGACGGAAGAATTGAAACACTCGGTCGACACGAGGTAGAAATCACCCTGCACGCGGATTATCCGCGATATAAACCGATCTGCAGGATTCTGACACCGATCTGGCACCCGAACTTCCGCGACGGTCAGATTTGTATCGGAGATATTTGGGGCGCAGGAGAATCTCTGACCGACATTATCATCAATATCGGGGATATGATTCAATATAAATCCTGGAACTCCTCCAGCCCGCTTTCTGCAGATGCGGCACAGTGGGCAATTGAAAACAAGCATCTGTTTCCGGTCGGGACCCTCAATTTATATGTTTCCGACTATGCGTCAGCTACACAACAGGTAGAGATTGATCTGCTGAACGAAGCGGATCTGCAACCGCCGGAATTGACGGGAAGCAGCGCTGCGTCGTTTGATCCTGCAGTGAACCCGCCGCTTCAGAATCAAAATCCCCAGACGCCTGCCAGGCAACAGATGCAGGATGATATTGATTTTGAGATTACGGCAGAGGAACTGCGCGGCGTAACCTTTGTACCTGTTGAACAGCGGATGCAAACAGTAACACACGGCGGAACAGTAAAAGGAAACAAGATCAATTTTAAGACGGTTCTTGTGAAGGGCATCCTTTGGGCCATGATCGGCGCAATCCTCGGCTTCGGTTTTTCCGAGTTAACCTCCCTGCTCTTCTCTTCCAAAACAGTTGCTTCTCTTTTGGGCCATAACTATATGGCTGATTACTATTTATACACAGAAAAGGCTGCCAAGGAATCCGAAGCACTTTATGCGGAGTATAAGCAGTATTGTAAAGACAACGCTATCTCACCAAAGGACAACGATGCAATCCGCTCGTGGGTCGACAGCAACGTTGTCTCTGATTCCGGGAAAAAGCATTTGGAAAAATACGGCGAATACAGCAGTGATGCGGAAACAGCATTGCAGAACGCATATCAATATGATTTCGGCTCAAATGAAAGCAGAATGCTTTCCGCCCAAAAACGAAACATGCGACTTACGACTGCCCTATGGTCTTCCGCATTTGCAATAGTGGTCGGACTGTTTCTGGGAATCGGAGAAGGCGTGTTCTATGGTTCCGTTGAAAATGCTGTAAAATATGCACTGATCGGCGCAGCCGTTTCGTTTGGCATTGCTTTCCTCAGCGGTGACCTTGCACAACTGATGTACGCAGCCGTTTTAAGCAATGAAGCCGGCCTGTTTGTCCGCTCTCTTGTTCGCGGAATCGGTTGGGCAATCATGGGATTGGGCACAGGTCTCGCAATCGGACTTATCAAGCCAGAGCTCAAGAGGATCCTCTTCTGCAGCATCGGCGGTCTGGCCGGCGCGTTCCTTGGCGGATTTCTGTTCAACTATATCGCAGCTATCATTCCAAACGACATTGTAGCGCGCGGTATTGCCCTCTTGATCATGGGCCTTTTAATAGGTATCGGCGTCGGCTTGCTTGAACAATTTGCAAAAGCGGCGTGGCTGAAGGTGATCCGGGGCGAGTTTGAAGGGAAGGAATACCTGGTCTTTGCCGGCACAACAAGCATCGGCAATAACGGAAAAAATACAATTGTTCTTTTCAAGGACAAGTTTGTCGGACCACACCACTGCGATATCAAACTGGAGGGCAGCAAATATGTTTTGACAGATTGTGGAACGCCGATGGGTACCGTTGTGAACGGCGCACAAATCACGCGTCATATCCTTCGACAGGGCGATGCTATCGCAATCGGCAATTCTGTTTTGGTTTTCAACACAAAATGAAAAAGCAACTGTCAGAAAGGAGCCACACATGAAGAACTATTTTACGGTGCTTTTCTGCCTTTCCTCGTTGTTGTTCATTTTTCTTGTGCCGATTTCTGCTTCTGCGGTTGATTTTGACACAGAATCATTGTATCAGTCCGTTTTCACCATAAAAACGGGTACTGCTCTGGGAAGCGGCTTTGCGATTGATAAAACGCATATTATCACCAATGCACATGTTGTTCAAAATGAAAAAACCGTTTCGGTTTTCTCCTATCGGGACGAGCGACTTTCCGCAGAGGTCGAAAAATCGGATCGCCAACAGGATCTGGCGGTCCTTCGGCTCAAAGATGCAATCGTCTCGCCGCTGGAACCGGCTTCTCTGAATACGGTGCAGAACGGAGACGATATATTCACAGTCGGCGCCCCAAAGAGCATGGCGTATACTCTGACAAAGGGCATCGTTTCAAATCGAGAACGCAGCCTGTACGGGACGTCGTTTATTCAAATAGACGCCGCCGTCAATGAGGGAAACAGCGGTGGTCCTTTGCTGAATGCGCAGGGACAGGTGATTGGGGTAAACACGCTGAAAATTATTGACAGCGAGGGTATTGCACTGGCGATCCCCATTGACCGGGTAATCGCATTCATGCAGGAAGAAACACCCACGCCAACCGATGAAGCTGCGTCGTCGACTGCACCGTTGGAAAATGCATCGGATGCAGACGGCACGTACATGCCTTTGATTGCCGTTTTGACAGCCGCAGCCATACTGCTTTTGATCAGCAATATTGGGCTTATCATTTGCCTCGTTATTCAAAAGAATCGGACCACGTTCAAGGGGCGGCAGCCGGAAGACCGATTAGACTTTGAAATTGAATTATTGGAGTGAGTATATGGCAAAGAAAAAAGAAAAACAGAAGACGGAACCGAAGGCGGAATCCACGGTTGTAAAAGAAGCGGAGTCATTCGCATCCGCTGCCAAAGAGGAGAACCTGCCGCAGAATATTCTTCTGATGGGTGAGCATACAGAAGCGAATAAAGAGATTTACATATTTCAGAAAACATATAAGGAGATCCGGCGATTTACCAAAAACAAAACGGAAATTGAAAGCGGCGGAATACTGGTCGGAGATACAATAGAAAAATTTGGAAAAACGAGTATTATGATTCGCGGCTTTATCGAAGCGAAGCACAGTGAAGGAACGCCTACAACGCTGAAGTTCACACATGAAACATGGGATTATGTCCATACAACGATAGATAAAGAATACCCTGAAATGAAAATTGTAGGATGGATCCACACGCATCCAAGTTTTGGCATTTTCCTTTCGGAATATGACAAATTTATTCAAAGCAATTTTTTCAATGACAAAAACCAAATTGCCTATGTTGTAGATCCGATTCAAAAAACCGAGGGGTTCTTCTTCTGGAAGGATGAAGAAATAGAACGCTGCAAAGGCTTCTACATTTTTGATGACGTCGATGCAACGATTGATATCCCCCAAGTGGAAGACGATCGCCGGAAAGAACAGACAGCCTCTTTGGACCCCAGTTCCCGTGCAAAAGACTTGCCGATCTGGTTACTGTACGCATCGATCGCTGTGCTGTTGTTGCATGATGTTATTCTTTTCGGTTACTGCAGAGGACTGAAAGCACAGCAGGAAGCGTTAAAGCAAAGCCTCACTTTTCTGCTTTCTCAGCAATCTTTCTCCTATTATCAACTGCAGCCCGACGGTAATGCCGAAACACATGCCGAGAAGGAAGAAACATCGGAACCCGTGTCCGGCGCTTCATTTTCTGCACCCGAAACGGATACAACTTCTCAAACAAACGCCACAGACCCGTCTGCAGCACTTCATACGCTTCCTTCTGAACAACCCGATCATGAATAGATATATCGGTAAAAAATGCCCCTTTTGCAAAACGGAGCTGAAAGAAACAGATGAAATCGTACGATGCAGTGCCTGCCGAATGCCGCACCACAAGGATTGCTGGATTGCCAATAACGGTTGCACAACATTCGGTTGTCTGGGCACCATTGATTGTCCCGATCCTCTCGAGGATCGTTTTGAAGACGCATGCGAGCTTTTGTTTGACGATGAAATTGAGGTCAGCTATATTTATTGTCCGCACTGCGGTGCGCAAAACAGCTATTCAAACAATTTTTGTACCAACTGTGGTTACTGTTTATCGGTATAAACACTTCATAAAAGAGCAAGCGATATGAATACTTGATTATACAAGCCGTGGAGCGATGAAGATGACATCCTTCCTTTCGGACTTTATACGCTTTTCCTTAATGAGAATTCGTAGGCCTTCCGGTTTTGTAAAGATAAATCAGGTGTTCTGCAATGTATACAAGCAACTCTTTGTGCTTTGAAGTAAGTTGTTCAAATAGATTTTGTCTAATTGCTAGAATACGTCGAAATAGAGGGCTGTGTCTACTTGTTGGATGCAGTCTTCCATTTATAACAAAACGTATTTAAAGAAAAAATCGTATCTTTTTTAACTTTTCTTTTTTGCGCAGGTTAGTTGACCCTGCGTGTATTCTTTTTCCTTCTGTATCTTGAAAAGGTGTTTTTCTTAACAAAAGAGCGCAGGCATTTCTCCACATACTGACACACCCGGCGAAAACCGAACAATCATCATGCTGCGCTTTTTCATCGCCCACACCGCCGGGCTTTTCCTTTCCGCATGACGGGGCTCGACGAGCGCTTCCTTTTGGGGCTGGCGGCGCTGCCGGACAACGCGTCGTCTGACGGGATGACGTATCGATCGATACGGACGCGGGCTCCTGCGGAAGCCGCCGGGACTTTATGCACTACGCCCGAACCATGTGTTTTCTTTCATATATTGTAAAAAGATTGCAATCTTTTGACTTGCATGCTATACTAAAAAACAGAACCCGCCGCAGACGGGAGCATAAAATCGGGATAAGGAGCATACAATATGAAACTTTCGAAGCGTCTTTTGGCATGGATACTCGTTCTGACACTGGTTTTGCCCGCCGGGCTGTCCGCGTTTGCGGCAACGCCTGCATCCGCACCGCTGCAAAATGTACCGCTGCAGGATGTCAGCGTGACCTCCGGCTTCTTTCGCGACTATATCCGTCTGACGATCTGCAAAATTATCCCGGCTGCGATCGACAATGTGGAAAAGGGCACCGGCGGCATGCCGAATATCATCAACGCCGCAAAGCTGCACCGCGCAGAACCGCACGCCGGCTTTTCCGGTGCATTCTATGTGGATTCCGACGTCCACAAAGTGCTGGAGTCCATGTGTCTGGCATTGACGATCGACCCGATGGAAGACCGCGCGATACGCGACGCACAGCAGCAGATCCGCAGCAAGCTGGAAACATGGATTCCGTATTATGTGGATGCACAGGACGAAAACGGCTATTTTGACACTTACTATATTTTGCAGCCGCATTTGACAAAGTATTCCGATGTGAACCACCATGAGCTTTATTGTATGGGACACTTTATCGAGGCGGCGCTTGCGCACTACGCCTGCACCGGCGGCACAGACACCCGATTGTTCGATATGGCGATTCGCATTGCCGACCATCTCGCGGCAACCTTTGGAACAGCGGAAGGCCGACGAAAGCAGATCCCCGGCCACCAGGAAATCGAGCTTGCGCTGCTGAAACTTTCCCTGTGTTGCCGGACACGCGGTTCGGACTATGCCGAAAAGGCGCAGTCCTATCGTGCGCTTGCGGCGTTTTTCCTCGATATGCGCGGCAATTATGAAGGACGCACCGTAAATTGCGGCGCACACGATTACTGGCAGGATCATCTGCCGGTCGAGCAACAGACGTCGGCGGTCGGCCACGCTGTGCGCGCACAGTATATGTATACTGCGATGGCGGAGCTGTCGTGTCTGGATCCGGCCAGAAAGGCGCGCTATGCAAACGCGCTTTCCGCGCTTTGGAACGACGTGACGCATACCAAGCAGTATGTCACGGGCGGCGTCGGACATACCGACCACGGCGAGGGCTTTTCTGTGTCTTATGATCTTCCGAACGACAAAGCCTACTGCGAGACCTGTGCGGGCATCGCCAATATGCTTTGGAATCGCGCCATGAGCAAGCTCGCGCCCGCCAGCGTGTATGCGGAACAGATTGAGACCGATCTTTACAACACCGTGCTTGGCTGCGTCAACTTTGACGGCAACGCTTTCTTTTATCAGAATTACCTTTTTTCGTCCGACGGGCTGACCCGCAACGCCTGGTACGGAACGGCCTGCTGCCCGCCGAACCTGACGCGCACCCTGCTGTCCGTCGGGAGTTATATCTACAACATCAGCGATTCGGCGCTGTATATCAATCAGTATATTTCGAACGAAGCGTCCGTAACCCTCGGCAATGTGCCTGTGCAGGTGTCGATGGAAAGCGACTTTCCGAACAACGGCAGCGGCAGCCTGACGCTTTCTATGGACAAACCTGTCGATTTTACCCTGTATCTGCGCCGGCCAGACTGGACGGACAAGACCACCGTCAAACTGAACGGCACAACGCTGCGCCTTGCCCCGGACGAAAACGGCTGGCTTGCAGTCAGCAAAACCTGGCAAAACGGCGACACGATCGCATTTGATTTTTCCATGCCGGTCCGCTTTGAAAAAACGCCGGAACAGGTACAGCAGAACATCGGCTATGCCGCCGTGCGCCGCGGTCCGCTCGTCTACTGCGCGGAGGCTGCGGACAACAGCTTCCGGATGCGGCTTGCCGTCATCGATGAAACAGCAGACACAAAACTTGTTTGGACGGATTCGCTGGACGGCGCAGCAGACCCCTATGGTGTGCGCGATCTGTATTTGTTGAAGCAGCCGGGCTCCCTGCGGGATCAGACCGGCACAAAACCGGTCACCTGGACGCTGGTTCCGTTCTATGCGCGATGCAACCGCGCAAAGGGCTATCTGTCGGTGTTTTTGCCCGTTGCCTTCCTTGCGCAGGAACTGCATCAGTTTGCAGTCCCGTCCGCGTCCTATACCTATGCGGGAGATTCGCCCCTCCATCTCAACGACGGCAGCGACAACCCGGCCAACCGCTGGACCAGTTGGAACAACGGCAATGTTTTGCAAAATCCGTGGGTACAATATGATTTTGAAACGCCGGTAGACGTTGCCGGCTGCAAAATCTGGTGGTACGACGACAAGGGCGGCGTGCAGTTGCCGGACGGATTTGAAATCTATTACAAGAGCAGCGCCGCCGCCGATTTCAAACCGGTACAGCACACAGGCAGTTACACCTGCGACCGCGCCGATACGTTCCAGCTTTACACGTTTGCTCCGGTTCGCGCAACAAGTCTGCGCATTGTGTGCTTCGTCAGCAAAGCCGCCGCAGGCATTGTGGAGTGGAAGCTTCTGCGGCCGGACGAAGTGCCCGCAGAATCGCCGGCAACCCTCGACACCCCGCAGCAAACCGGTTCGCGCCAAAGCTTTTTCGACCGTTTGCGCGATTTCTGGCAGCGGGTGATTCAATGGTTCCGCCGCCTGTTTTCCCTTGGCTGAACCGCAAGGCTATTTGAAAGGCCTTGTAAACCGCTGCTTTTTGCGGTCTTTCAAACGAACAAACCAAAACGCCGAAGATGCCCAAGCGGAACATCTTCGGTGTTTTTTTTGTCTCCCTTTTGCAATACTGACAAAAATTTTTAAAAATTCTGCTTTTTTGTTGGACATTTGTTTGACATCGGATGCTAAAATATGGAAGAATGATAAACTCGCCCGGATCCGTCCGGCAGGCAACACGGAGGGTATCATATGAAAAAATCCATTGCGCTTGTTCTATCCATGCTTTTGCTGTTCGGCGCTTTGTCGCCCTGTGTATTTGCCGCGGACACAGCGAGCGCGCCGGGCACCGCCACGCTCGCCTTTGCGCGCACCGGCGGCGCGATCGCCAATGTGCTCGGGCAGTTGCTCAAGCTGATCACGCTGACTGACGAAAGCCGGATTCAAAAAGCTGCTCCGCGTGCCGCCGCCGGTACGCCCCGGAACGACGCGCTGTTTGACGGCGACGCCGAACAGACGCTGAGCGCCGAGACGTGGCGGATGGTCGAGCTTTCGTTTGAAAGCGAAAAAGCCTATGCCGATCCGTTCGGCGATGTCACGCTCGATCTGCTGCTGTTCGGGGGCGGCCGGCTGTATACCGTTCCCGGCTTTTGGGACGGCGGCAACACCTGGCGCGTCCGCTTTGTTTGTCCCGCAGAAGGCGCCTGGCAGTGTTTGACCGCCTGCTCCGACACGGAAAACGCTGCGCTGCACGGCCGCACGGCAGCCGTGGCGTGCAAAGCCTACAGCGGCGAGTTCGAAATCTACAAACACGGCTTTGTCACGACCCGCTATGGCGAAAAATATCTGACCTATGACGACGGCAGGCCGTTCTTTTATCTCGGCGACACCCACTGGAATTTCGGCACCGAGCCGACGAACGTTGTGCGGACCGTTGCCGAAAAACGCGCGGCACAGGGCTTTACCGTGTGGCAAAGCGAACCGAACGGAGACTTCGGTCCGGACTATGATCTGACCGATAATGTGACGCAAGCCGACATCGACGGTCTGCGCGCGCTCGACGCGCGGTACAAAATCGTCGCGGACTGCGGACTGGTCCACGCGAACGCACAGTTCTTTTTCCCGCCGCAGATCAACGAGCTGATCCAACGTCACGGCGGCTACGCCGACAAGACGATCACCGGCCGCGTACTGCGGCAGAAGTCGACCGTCCGCGAACTTTCCGACGGCGCAAAGGCCTATCTGGAAGCGCTCTCACGTTACTGGGTCGCCCGCTACGGCGCCTATCCGGTAATCTGGACGCTCGGGCAGGAGGTCGACAACGACTTTTACAGCGGCGAACAGAATCATTATGACTGGAACACGCTGAACAATCCGTATAAACTGGTAGCAGAGTACGTCTCTCAATACGACCCCTACGACCACCCTGTGACCGCGCACCAGGAGAGCACCGGCAACACCGTGGCCTACGGCAGCGGCGAGGGCACCGGGGAAGTGCACATGATCTACTATCTGAACGGTTCGCCCTCCGCGTTCCGCGCCGTGGACGCACATACGATGTACGCCGCCCAGTGGAGTCCAAAGCTTGACGGACGCGACGACTGTGTATCGTCCAAGGACTATTGGTACAACGGTCAGGGCAAGCCCGTCGTCAACTATGAGGGCCGCTATTGCTACTACTGGACCAAGGACTTCGGCGCACGCATGCAGGGCTGGGCGTCGTTTTTGAGCGGTCTTTACGGCTACGGCTGGGGCGCGCAGGGCACTTGGTACTACACCGACAGTTTCAATCCCGAGCCGGCTTCTTTCGACGGTGTGGACGTGGTGAGCGAGGAGGAAAAAGTTTCTGTCAAATGGCGCGACGCGCTGGAGATGAAGAGTGCCGATCAGGTCGGCTATATGCGCCGGTTTTTCGAGCAGATCGACTGGCAAAATCTCGTGCCGCGGTTCCACAACTGGGTCTATTTTGTACCGTCGTCCAACGTGCTCGCCTATTGCGCCAGCAACAAAAAGAACACCGAGATGGTCGTGTATTTCTACACGTTTTCCGATCCTGCGGTGGCGGCGCAGTCCAACGCCAAAAAAGACGGCGGTGTACTGACCGGCACGGTCGGCAGCCTTGTGCCGTTTGCAAAATACAACTATCAGTGGTTTGATCCGATCCACGGCACGACCGTTGACAGCGGCACGTTCCGCGCCTCCGCCATCGGCACCTGGTTTGCCGGCACGCGGCCGGACGATACCGACATGGTATTGCTGATTCAGAAAGCATAAACAAGGAACCCGTTGCTTCGGGCAAAACAAATGTTGTTCTGCACGAAGCGATCCACATAAAAACCCAAGAACGGAGGAAGAAAAATGAAACGAACCCTTGCCTTTCTTTTATCCATGCTGCTGCTTGTCGGCGTGCTGACGCCCTGCGCGTTTGCCGCGGACACAGCGACCGCGCCGAGCACTGCCACGCTCACCTTTGAACGCGCCGGCGGCGCCGTCGCCAATGTGCTCGGTCACCTGCTCAAGCTGATCACGCTGACTGACGAAAGCCGGATCAAAAAAGCCGCTCCGCGCGATGCGGCAGGCACGGCGTCCGGCAAAGCGCTGTTTGCCGGCGACGCCGAACAATCGCTGACCGCCGAAACGTGGCGGCCGGTCGAGCTCGCCTTTGAAAGCGAAAAGACTTATGACGACCCGTTCGGCGACGTCACGCTCGATCTGCTGCTGTTTGGAAACGGCAGACTTTACACCATCCCCTGCTTCTGGGACGGCGGCAACGTTTGGCGTGCGCGTTTCGTCTGTCCGGCCCCGGGCTCCTGGCAGTGCATGACCGTTTGCTCCGACAAGGACAACCCCGCGCTGCACGGCCGCACCGCAGCCGTGGATTGCAAAGCCTACAGCGGCAACCTCGAAATCTACAAACGCGGCTTCGTCACGACCCGCTACGGTGAAAAGTATCTGACCTATGACGACGGTACGCCGTTTTATTACCTCGGCGATACCCACTGGCAGCTTGGCGACGAAACGTATGATATGGTGCAGACGATCTGCGATAAACGCGTGTCGCAGGGCTTCACCGTCTGGCAAAGCCAGCCCGGCTCCTACAAAGCCAACATCATTGACGGTATGGACGACGCCGACATGGAAGGCTTCCGCCACATTGACAAGCATTTCCAAATCATTGCCGACGCCGGTCTGACCCACGCCAACACCGAATATTTCTGGCCGCTCAGCGGCATGTCGCCGATGATCCGCGCCCATGGCGGCTGGACCGAACCGAAGCTCAAGGGCTACCTCGGCACCAAGAAGATCACCATGCCGGACCTTTCTGACGAAGCGAAGGCCTATCTCGAGCAGCTCGCCCGCTACTGGGTCGCGCGCTACAGCGCCTATCCAACCATCTGGACACTCGGCCAGGAAGTTGACAACGACCCGTATCAGGACGAAAACTCCGAGTGGAACGCCGTCAACAACCCGTATAAATACTTAGCGGAATATCTCGGCAAATACGACCCGTATGCCCATCCGGTGACCGCGCACCAGGAGAGCACCGGCAACACCGTAGCCTATGGCAACGGTCTGGGCACCGGCGAAGTACACATGATCTGGTACCCCGGCGCACAGCCGTCCGCATTCCGTCATGTTGACGCACATACGATGTATGCCGCGCAGTGGCATCCGCATCTGACAAAACGCGACGATTATATGTCCGCGCGCGACTATTGGTATAACGGTCAGGGCAAGCCGGTGGTCAACTTTGAGGGACTGTACTGCTATCTTTGGACCAAAAACTACGGCGCCAGAGCGCAGGCGTGGGCGTCCTATCTCACCGGCCTTTACGGCTGCGCCTGGGGCGGCCAGCCGACATGGGCGTATAACAACGGCTTCCAGAAGGATATCCCGTCCGACGACGGCGTGGATCTGATCCGGCCCGAAGAAAAGCAGGCACCCGACTGGCCGGACGCACTGGAATATCCGAGCTCCTATCAGATGGGCTATATGCGTACCTTTATGGAGCAGACGGAATGGTATAACCTGATTCCGCGCTTCAACAACTGGGCGTACTTTGTACCGAGCTCCAACGTCTATGCCTATTGCGCCAGCAACAAGAAGAACACCGAAATGGTGCTGTATTTCTATTCCTACACCGATCCGTCGATTGCCGAACGGCTCAACACCAAAAAGGACGGCGGCATTCTGACCGGCACAGTCGGCTCTCTTGTACCTTTCGGCAAATACAACTATCAGTGGTTTGACCCCATCCACGGCAAAACCGTGGACAGCGGCACATTCCGCGCCTCTGCCATCGGCACCTGGTTCGCCGGTTTGCGTCCGGACGACACGGATATGGTGCTGTTGATCCAAAAAGCATAAACAACTCCATTATCAAGTTTCAGGAGGAACTACGATGTCCATTTTCAGACGCATCATCGCTATCCTTTCCCTGCCGCTCGCAGCTTTCATGCTGATTGCGCAGGTTTCCCCGATCCCGAAGGCCAGACAGCAAAAACTGGAAACCGCACTGGAGGAGGAGATCCAAGGGGAGTTTACCCCGGTCTTCCGTTTTGCAATCGGCTCCGACGTCCATATCTCCGCCGGCGATCCGTTGAACACACAGCGCCTTTCGCAGATGATTGAAACCGCCTACAACTACAGCGACAACCACCCGACTTACAAAACACTCGACGCGTTTTTGCTGGCCGGCGACAACGTGGATCAGGGCACGGATGAAGAATACGCGATTTTGACCGGCGTGCTGGACAAAGGGATCCGCAAGGATGAGACCAGGCTGATTACGATCATGGGCAATCATGAGTTCAACACCACCGGCCATGAGGGCTATGTGCGCAATATGGGCGAGGCGCTTGACAAACACGAAACGGTCAAAGGCTTTCATTTCATCGGCATATCGCCCGACCCGAGCGACACCTGGCAAACGCCGAAGCAACTGCTGTGGATGGACAACGAGCTGCGCAAAGCCGCCAAGGCCGACCCGGACAAGCCGATCTTTACCATGCAGCACGGCCATATCTGGAACACCGTGTATGTCAGCCGCAGCTGGTATACGCAGATGTCGCTGCCGCTGCATCTGGTCTATGCGAAGTATCCGCAGGTGGTCAACTTCTCCGGTCATTCCCACAGCCCGGTCAACCATCCGTTCGGCATCTGGCAAAACAGCTATACGCTTGTCGCCTGCGGCACGCTGTTCTATTTTGAAATGGAACGCGACATCGGCGA
>CACWJV010000029.1 GCA_902761265.1 Oscillospiraceae bacterium
TGCGGCGCTGCTTTCCGTGCTGCTCATCCTGACCTGCTTTGTGCCTGCGTTTGCTGCGGTGCCGGAATACGGCAAACAGGGCGGCTACCTCGCCATCGGTGACAGCATCGGCCGCGGCTGCGGCGCAGAAGGCTCGTATCTGGACGAAAACGGCAACCCGACCGGTGAATCAAAGCCCGGCGGACAGTATGACATTTATTGGATGCGCAACGTTCAGGGCGCCTACACCACGCAGGTGGCCGAAGCAATCGGCTGCGACATGCCAAAAGACATTACCGATCAAAGCGGTACCTTCTGGCCGCTGTGCTATCCCGGCTTTACCACGGCGATGGCACTCGATGTGATGGGCGTGGATGACAAGTTCGCTGACAAGGAACTGGACTATCCGAAGACACCAAAGAGAAGGTTGCAGCGGAAAAAGGTGGCATCGGCCAGTGCGGCAGCGTGAAGGATCTTGCCCAAAAGGCGAGCCTCATCACCGTCGAGCTCGGCATGTGCGACGTGTTCTATCGTACCTATCGTATCGCCTCCAACGGCGGCATGCTTTCCGACGGTGCGGAATTCAACGTGAGCAGCCCGGCGGATATTGCCGATCTTGCTTCGACCGCGCTTACCCAGATGTATGCAGGCCTGTCCCACTGGAAACAGTATTATCCCGTGCTCATCAAAACGCTGCGTGAATGGAATCCCGACGCCACCATCGTGATGGTCGGTGCGTTCAACGTGGTCAAACAGCTTCGCATCTCCGACGATATCATCGTCCCGCTCGGCAATGTGTTCGATCTCATTCCTGCAGAGATGAATAGCTGCTACAAGAAATGGGATAAGGAATTCGGCGACAAGGTCATCTATGCCGACATCAGCAACACCGAACCGCTTGCGGCCGAAAAAGACTGGTCGCTGCTCGGCGATTTCATGGACAACACCTTTGCCGGTACGCACCCGAGCCAGGACGGCTACAACTACATCACCCGCCAGATTCTGAACACGCTGGATCCCGACAAAGCAGTGACCACCGACATCGTGGTCGACCTCGGCCGCTTTGACAAGGTGGACACCGTGCTGGTCGACGGCAAAAAGGTCTCCGATTATTCCATGGACGGCTATGTCCTCACCGTGAAGACCGACCGCACCGGCGCCGGCGAAGACGGCAAGACCGCCGTACAGACCTATGCGCTGTCCTACAGCAAGGGCACCGGCTACACCGCCAGCCGCATCTACGGCACCAGCGATGTGAAAGAGACCGGCCGCTCGTTCCTTGATCTGCTCAAGTCCCTGTTCCAAAAGATCATCGACTTCTTTAAGGGCTTGTTCAAATAAGCAAATTTCACGTCCCGGCAGAGCGATCTGCCGGGTTTTTTATTGACAAAATCGCAAAAATCGGGTATAATAAAGCATAGTAAATCCATAGGCAAATGGCCTTTCGAGGAGGCGTTTTTATGGCGCAATATCAGGTGACGGGCATGAGCTGTGCGGCCTGTCAGGCACGGGTGGAAAAGGCAGTCAAAGGTGTGCCCGGCGTGACGGACTGCGCGGTCAGTCTGTTGACCAATTCCATGCGTGTGGACGGCACCGCACCGGCAAAGCAGGTGATTGCAGCGGTCGAAAAGGCCGGCTACGGCGCCTTTTTGCGCGGCGAAAACGCAAAAGCCGACAACAGGGGCGCCGCCGACGAAGCGGCAGCCCTGGTGCAGGACAACGAAACGCCGAAGCTCAAAAAACGGCTGATCGTTTCCGCTGTGTTTTTGCTGCTGCTGATGTATATCACGATGGGCCACAACATGTGGCACTGGCCGGTGCCGCCGTTTTTAGAGCACAACCATCTCGGTCTGGCACTCGTGCAGATGCTGCTGTCTCTGCTTGTGATGGGCGTCAACCGCAAATTTTTCACCAGCGGCTTTCGTGCGCTGATCGCCCGCGCGCCGAATATGGATACGCTCGTCTCGCTCGGCGCTGCGGCGTCCTTCGGCTGGAGTTTATACGTCTTTTTCAAAATGTGCGCCATGATCACCGCCGGCAGCACCAATATGGATTTGATGCCGGTCTATCACGACGAGCTCTACTTTGAATCCGCCGCCATGATTCCGGCGCTGATCACGGTCGGAAAACTGCTCGAATCCGTCTCCAAGGGCCGCACGACCAACGCGCTCAAACGTCTGATTGCCCTCGCACCGAAGCAGGCGCGATTGCTCAAAGACGGCGAAGAGGTACTCGTGGATGTGGATACGGTCGTACCCGGCGACGTGTTTGTTGTGCGTCCGGGCGACAGCGTGCCGGTGGACGGCGTTGTCGAAAGCGGCGAGAGCGCTGTCGACGAATCCGCGCTGACCGGTGAATCCATTCCTGTGGACAAAACCGTCGGCAGCGTTGTCAGCGCCGCCACGATCAACCAGTCCGGTTTTCTGACCTGCCGGGCGAAGCGTACCGGCAAAGATACCACCCTGAGCCATATCATCCAGATGGTATCCGACGCGGCGGCAACCAAAGCGCCGATCGCCCGGATTGCCGACAAGGTGTCGGGTGTGTTTGTGCCGGCAGTGATCGGCATCGCGCTGGTCGTGATCGCCGGGTGGCTGATCGCCGGAGAAAGCGTCAGCTTCGCCCTCGCGCGCGGCATCAGCGTGCTTGTAATCTCCTGTCCGTGCGCCCTCGGACTTGCAACGCCGGTAGCGGTGATGGTCGGCAACGGCCTCGGCGCCAGAAACGGCATTTTGATCAAAACCGGCGAAGCGCTCGAAACGGTCGGCAAGGTCGATACCGTTGTGCTCGACAAAACCGGCACCATCACCAAAGGCGTGCCGGCGGTGACGGATCTGATTCCGGCACAGGGCGTGAGCGAAACGCAGCTGTTGACACAGGCCTTCTCGCTCGAAAGCAAAAGCGAACATCCGCTCGCGCGTGCGATTGTTGACGCGGCGCAGGCGCGAAATCTCACCGCGGCTGCAACGGAAGGCTTCAAGATTCTCCCCGGCAACGGGCTGGATGCCATGCTGGACGGCAAGCCGCTTTGCGGCGGCAGCCGGGCGTATATGGAGACGGTCGTCTCCGGCGATACGTCGTTGTTTGACGCCTGCGACGCACTGGCCGAACAGGGCAAAACGCCGCTGTATTTTGCCGCGGACGGCCGTTTGCTCGGTCTGATCGCTGTGGCGGATGTAATCAAGGAATCTTCGCCCGGGGCGGTTGCCGCCTTGCGGCGGCTCGGTCTTCGCGTACTGATGCTGACCGGCGACAACGAAAAAACGGCCAAAGCAATCGGAAAGCTCGCGGGCGTCAACGACGTGGTGGCGGGCGTGTTGCCCGACCGCAAGGAAGCCGTGGTGCGCGCGTTGCAGCAAACCGGCCGCGTGGCTATGGTGGGCGACGGGATCAACGACGCGCCCGCACTCACACGCGCCGACGTCGGCATCGCCATCGGCGCCGGGACGGACGTTGCCATCGACAGCGCAGATATCGTGCTGATGAACAGCGATCTGCAGGACGTGGCGGCTTGTGTGCGGCTCGGCCGCGGCACGCTGCGCAATATCCACGAAAATCTGTTTTGGGCGTTCTTCTACAACGTGATCTGCATCCCGCTGGCAGCGGGTCTGTTCGCGTGGAAGCTGAACCCGATGATCGCGGCGGCGGCGATGAGTCTGTCTTCGGTCACAGTCTGTCTGAACGCGCTGCGGCTCAATCTTCTGAAAATCAAAGATGACCGCCACGACCGTCCGCGCCGCACGCGCAAAAAGGCTGCGCCCGTCATACAGCCACAGGCCGCGGCAGGGGAGCGCGTGACGCTCGGTGTCAAGGGCATGATGTGCGAACACTGCGAAGCGACGGTGAAAAAAGCACTCGAAGAACTGCCGTTTGTTGCGGCGGCAACCGCCGACCATACCGCCGGTAAAGTGACGGTGGAGCTGCAGGGCGCGTTCGATCTTGCCGCTGTGAAGCAGGCGATCAAGGCGAAGGGCTACACCTGCACCGGGGTGAATGGGTAAAGAAAAAGAATAGAACAATGCCCTTGCCCTCCCCGAAGGCGGGGAGGGTGCCGTCGCGCCGCTTATTATACGGTGTGGCACAATATAAAAACGCGACGGCGGGTGAGGTTTGAGCGCATGGCTTACGGGTCGGCTGCGGCAAGGTTCAAACCTCATCAGTCACGCGCATCGAAAGCGGTTCTTTTGCCGCTAATCGTGTTGGCGCGTGCCAGCTTCCCCGCCTTCGGGGAAGCCAAGGAAGTATCTGCTAAAAATGCGGGAGCAATAGAAATGGAACAAATGACGATTGAAGTCGTTGACTTTAAAATAAGCAACTTGGATCAGGTGTTTTATATACAGCGAACCGCTTATCAGCCGTTGTTTGAAAAGTACCGTGATGAAAGCACAAATCCATATATGGAGACGCGAGAAACAGTGTTGCGTAAATATACAAGAACGGGAACAAAAGGATATCTGATTTTGAAAGATAAAACGGCAGTTGGCGCTGTCAGAGTTGCTTTGAATGATAAATATGGACGTATTTCGGCTCTTTGTGTTCTGCCGCAGTTTCAGGGGCAAGGAATTGCGCAGACGGCGCTGCTCAAGATTGATTGTATGCATCCCGAGATAGAAATGTGGTTCTTTGATACGATTTTGGAGGAAGCGGGAAACTGCCGCTTGTATGAGAAAATCGAATATCGGAAAACAGGCAAAACAGAAAAAATCAACGATAAGATGACGCTGGTCTATTATGAGAAGAGATCAGAAAACGGTTAAAAAATCAGGCGGCTGCGTTTTCACGCAGCCGCCTTTGCTATGGCTGAAAGTTTATGCCATAATCTTTCTGTACAACGCCTTGAGATCTTCGATATTTGTGTCGCGCGGGTTGCCCGGGCAGCAGGCGTCCGCAAACGCGTCGGCAGCGAGCACGTCGAGGTCTTCTTCCTTGACCTTTTCGTTCGTCGCCGGGATGCCCACGTCGGCGGAAAGCTGCTTCACAGCGTCCACCGCCGCCTTGCGGTATTCGTCCTGCGTCATGCTGTCCACGCCTTCCACGCCCATGGCGCGGGCGATTTCGCGGTATTTTTCGCCGGTGTAATCCTGGTTGTATTCCATGACGATCGGCAGCATCATCGCGCAGGCAACGCCGTGCGGCGTGTCATAGTGCGCGCCGAGGGTGTGGGCGATGGAGTGGGCGATACCCAGACCGACGTTGGAAAAGCCCATGCCGGCCACATACTGCGCGAGCGCCATGCCCTCACGGTCTTCGGGTTTGTTTTCCACCGCGCCGCGCAGGTGCTTGGCAATCAGCTTGATTGCTTCGAGATGGAACATGTCGGTCATTTCCCAGGCGGCCTTGGTGGTGTAGCCTTCAATCGCGTGGGTCAGCGCGTCCATACCGGTGGAGGCGGTCAGGCCCTTCGGCATCGAGCTCATCATGTCGGGGTCGACGATGGCGTAGGCCGGGATATCATGTTCGTCCACACAGACGAATTTGCGCTCTTTTTCCACGTCGGTGATGACGTAGTTGATCGTAACCTCCGCCGCGGTGCCTGCCGTTGTGGGTACCGCGATGGTCGGCACCGCGTGATGCTTGGTAGGTGCAACGCCTTCCAGCGAGCGCACGTCGGCAAATTCGGGGTTGGTGATAATTACGCCGATCGCCTTCGCGGTGTCCATCGAGGAGCCGCCGCCGATGGTGATGATCGCGTCCGCGCCGCAGGCTTTGAACGCTTCCACGCCGTCCTTGACGTTTTCAATCGTCGGGTTCGGCTTGATGCCGGAATAGACGGTGTAGGGGATATTTGCGCCGTCGAGCAGATCGGTGACCTTGGCAGTTACGCCAAACTGGATCAGACCCGGGTCGGAGCAAACGAAGATGTGCTTCCATGCGTTGGTTTTCGCAATGGGAACGATCTCGTTGATCGCGCCCTTGCCGTGGAACGAAACAGTGTTGAGAATAATTCTGTTTGCCATAGTCGGCACCTCCATTTATGATTTACAAACCTATTATAGCACACGCTACCATAAAAAGATATTAAAAAATGCATGTTTGCAAAAATATTTTAAAAAACTGGCGCCCCGTCTGTTCGGACGGGGCGCAGTGGATGTTTACTGTTGCTGCTGCGGATGGCATTTGTCGTGCAGGGCACAGTGTTCGCAGCCGTTGCCGCAGGACGTCTGGCCTGTTTTTTTATCCTTGCGCAGCTTCCAAACGATGAGTACAACTGCTGCCAGAAGCACCAGCACCACGACAATTGTGCCGATATTTGCCTGTAACCATGCCAACATACGTATGCCTCCTTTGCATGGATTCTATGTTTGGCTCTTATTTCACAGTCAGCTTCGTCGCTTCCTGATACGGACGGAACAGCATGTAGCACACGAACGCAAGCACTGCGATGGCAGCGATCAGGCCGATGATGTTGAGACCGCCGGTGAACGCGGAAACGATCTGATACACGCACAGCGCGGTGCCGTAGGCGAAGACCGTCTGATAGCCGATGGCAAACCAGGTCCATTTGGCGTTGTTCATTTCGCGCTTGATGGCGCCGATAGCCGCGAAGCACGGGGCGCAAAGCAGGTTGAATACCAGGAACGAAAAACCGGACGCGCCGTTAAACGCCTGTGCCAGATTCTGATACACGGTGCCTTCGCCGCCGCGGTAAAGGATACCCATTGTGCCGACGATGTTTTCTTTTGCCACAAGGCCGGTGATGGACGCCACAGCCGCCTGCCAGTTGCCCCAGCCGAGCGGTTTGAACAGCCACGCCAGCACGCCGCCGATCATGGCAAGGATCGAATGGTCAATCTCGTCCTCGGCGAGCATCCGGAACGAACCGTCGACTACGCCGAAATAGGTGGTGAACCAAATGACGATGGTGGAAAGCAGGATGATGGTGCCGGCCTTTTTGATAAAGGACCAGCCGCGCTCCCACATGGAGCGAAGGACGTTGCTGAGGGTCGGCCAGTGGTACGCCGGCAGCTCCATGACGAACGGCGCCGGGTCGCCCGCGAACATTCTGGTCTTTTTGAGCATGATGCCGGAGATGATGATCGCCGCCATACCGATGAAGTAGGCGCTCGTTGCGATCCACGCGGAGCCGCCGAAGATAGCGCCCGCCACCATGGCGATGAACGGTACCTTGGCGCCGCAGGGGATGAAGGTGGTTGTCATGATCGTCATCCGGCGGTCACGCTCGTTTTCGATGGTACGCGATGCCATGATGCCCGGCACGCCGCAGCCGACGCCGATGAGCATCGGGATGAAGGATTTACCGGACAGGCCGAAACGGCGGAAAATCCGGTCGAGGACGAAAGCGATACGCGCCATATAGCCGCACGCTTCAAGGAACGCGAGCATCAAGAACAGCACGAGCATCTGCGGCACAAAGCCGAGCACCGCGCCGACGCCGGCCACGATACCGTCAAGCACCAGACCGCTTACCCAGTCCGCGGCGTTGAGCTTTGTAAGCAATCCTTCCACAAGCACCGGGATACCCGGGACCCATACGCCGTAGTCGGCCGGATCGGGCTCTTCAAAGCCGTTTTCCGAAAGATACGCCGCCGCGTCCTTAAACGTCATCGGAACGGTCGCTTCTTCGTCTGCGTCTGCAGGAATCGTATCGTAATACGCGGTCAGCGTGTTGATGGCAAGGGTCTCTTCGTCTTCCACATCGACCGTTGCGCTCGCCGCGGTCGGCACGAAGGCGTTGAGTTTTGCAATCGCGGCGTCTTCGTCGAAGTCCTCTGCCTCGGTATCAAGGCCGGTAAACGCTTCGGCAGCCTGCATTGCGGCGGTGTAATCGTCGGCCACCTCGGTATAGGCGGAGGTGCCGATGCCGAACAAATGCCAGCCGTCGCCGAACACGCCGTCGTTGGCCCAGTCGGTGGCCGGTGCGCCTACGCCGACCATGGCGATCCAATAGACCGCGAACATGATCACGGCGAAGATCGGCAAACCGAGCCAGCGGTTGGTGACGATTTTGTCGATCTTGTCGGAGGTGGAAAGCTTGCCGGCGCTCGCCTTTTTATAGCAGGCCTTGATGACCTGACCGATATAGACGTAGCGCTCGTTGGTGATGATGGATTCCGCGTCGTCGTCGAGCTCGGCTTCGGCCGCTTCGATATCCTTGCGGATGTGACCCATCGTCTCTTCGGGGATCTGCAGTTGTTCGAGCACTTTTTCATCCTGCTCGAAGATCTTGATCGCGTACCAGCGCTGCTGCTCTTCCGGCAGAGCGTGGACGGCGGCTTCTTCGATATGCGCCAGCGCGTGTTCGACCACGCCGGAAAACGTGTGCATCGGCACAGTCTTGCCGCTTTGCGCCATCTCAATGGCAATCTCGGCGGCCTCCAGCACGCCGCTGCCTTTCAGCGCGGAGATCTCAACGACCTTGCAGCCGAGCTGCCGGGCGAGTTCGGCGGTGTTGATCTTGTCGCCGTTTTTTTGCACCACGTCCATCATGTTGATGGCGACCACAACGGGGATGCCCAGCTCGGTGAGCTGTGTGGTGAGGTAAAGGTTACGCTCGAGGTTCGTGCCGTCAACAATGTTCAAAATCGCGTCGGGCCTCTCGGTGATCAGATAGTTTCTGGCCACCACTTCCTCCAGCGTGTAGGGAGAAAGAGAGTAAATGCCCGGCAGGTCGGTGATGACCACGCCGTCGTGCTTTTTGAGTTTGCCTTCTTTTTTCTCAACAGTGACACCCGGCCAGTTGCCAACGAACTGATTGGAACCGGTGAGCGCGTTGAACAGCGTTGTTTTACCGCTGTTCGGGTTGCCCGCAAGGGCGATTCTCAAATCCATAGTACTGTTCCTTTCTTTGAGGACAAAAGTCCCTGTTCAAATACTTACTTGTTTGCTGCTTCTGATCGGGGTTACTGCACTTCGATCATGTCGGCGTCGGCCTTGCGCAGCGACAGCTCATAGCCGCGCACGGTCACTTCGATCGGGTCGCCGAGGGGTGCGACTTTGCGCACATAGATCTCCACGCCCTTGGTGATGCCCATATCCATGATACGGCGTTTGATGGCGCCTTCGCCGTGAAGTTTGACGACTTTGCAGCTTTCGCCGATGGCGACTTCTTTGAGTGTTTTCATACGGGGTGATCCTCCTTCTCCAAAAAGTTCTATTGCAAAATCAGGACGCTCAGACCATGATTTTTTGCGCCATTTCCGCGCTGATCGCCACACGGGATTCTTTGACGTTGACGATCACATTTTCGCCGAGCCGCGTGATGATCGACACGGTGCCGCCGACCACAAACCCGAGGTCGGCCAGATGCTGTTTGACGTCCGGCTTGCCGCCGATGCGTTTGATAATATTTTCTTCGCCGATACCGGCCATTGCAAGAGGTAACATGTTTTTCCTTTCCCGGCAGCGGATGTTTGCGTCCGCTAACCCATGCGCACAAATTAAGATTAGCCTCGGCTAATCCTCTGATGCTATTATAGTTACCCTTCGCTAATTTGTCAAGTCTTTTCTATAAAAAAGAAGAGGAAAAAGAAACAGTCAACAGCCGACTGTCGACTGTTGACTGTTGACTGATAAAAACGCTGCACAGCGTTTTTATCCAATCCCGCATATCCTGCAGTTTTCCAGATGCTGCTCATAGGTTTCGGCGTAATAATAGTTCATGTCTTTGTCCGTGACAAAGAAGAAATCGTTGGTGTCCGCCGGATACAGCGCCGCGTCGATCGCGTCGATTCCAGGGCAGCAGATGGCGCCGACGGGCAGCCCCTCCACTTTATAGGTGTTGTAACGCGCGGCAAAAACAGACGTGTCGCCCGAAAGATAGGGGGAATCCGTAATCCGGTCGTTGACATAGTTGATCGTCACGTCGCACTGGAGTTTGCCGTAGGCCGGGCTGTTGAGCCGGTTGTGCATCACGGCGGCGACCTTTGGCATCTCGTTGGGGTCGCCGGCCTCCTCCTGAATAATGGAGGCGAGCGTCACAATCTCGTCGATCGTGTAGCCGAGCTCCTTGGCGCGGGCAATGCGTTCGTCCGTCAGCTTGCGGTTGGCGTTGGACAAAAAGCGCCCCAGCGCGTTTGTCGCCGATTCGCCGCGGTAAAAATCATAGGTATCCGGGAACACATAGCCCTCCAGCGCGAAGGCGCGCTGATCGGCGTTTTTGACCGACGAAAGGCAGGCGTAACTGTCCTTCACTGCGGCAAAGTCTTTGACCGCTTCCATAAAGTCCGCCGCCGGGCAAACGCCGTTTGTCTCCAGCTTTTCGGCAATCTCCACGCTGGTGAGTCCCTCCGGAAACGTCACGCGTACCACGGGATCTTCGGTGGTGGTGATCTCCTGCGGCGCCGAAGCACCGCCCTGTTCCGGTATCTCTTCGATCGGTGCGCCGCAGCCGGAGAGCACCAAAAGCAGCAGCGCGAAAAGCAGCGCAAAACGTCGTTTCATGTCGTATCCCGTCCTTTTTTGTGTTTTTTCCATTGTACCACAACCGGCGGCAAAAGAGAAGCCGGACGGCAAATTATTCAGAAATTCGTCATTTTTTGTGTTCGCGGCGGAAAACTTCTGTCCGCAAAACAGGAAAAATCAAAAAAGGGCTTGCAAAATGGCGCTGTTTCGTATAGAATATAACAGTAAATCTATAACGCGGAGGAACACTATTATGATTTCAGCAGGCGATTTCAGAAACGGCGTCACCTTTGAAGAAGACGGCAACGTGCTTCAGGTGGTTGAATTCCAGCACGTGAAACCGGGCAAAGGCGCTGCTTTCGTGAGAACCAAAACCAAAAACGTCATCACTGGCGCGGTTGTGGAAAAGAGCTACAACCCCACGGCGAAATTCCCGACCGCTTATATCGAGCGCAAGGATATGGAATATTCCTACAATGACGGCGACCTGTACTATTTCATGGACAGCGAAACGTATGACATGATTCCCATCAACGCCGGTGATCTGCCCGACAACTTCAAGTTCGTGAAAGAGAACATGACCTGCAAGATTTTGTCCTACAAGGGCAAGGTCTTCGGCGTGGAACCGCCCAACTTTGTGGAGCTGCAGGTCACCAAGACCGATCCGGGCTTCAAGGGCGACACCGCCACCAACACCACCAAACCCGCAACGCTCGAAACCGGCGCAGAGATCAAAGTCCCGCTGTTCATCGACGAGGGCGAAATGATCCAGGTCGACACCAGAACGGGCGAATATCTCGGCCGCGCATAAGAACAGAAAGGAAGATAGACTATGTCAGTATCTGAAAAAGTTGCATACCTCAAGGGACTTCTCGAAGGCCTTGACATTGACACCGATAAAAAAGAAGGCAAACTCCTTGCCGCCATCATCGACACGCTGGGCGAAGTTGCCGACGAGCTTGACGATCTGGGCGCAGATGTGGACGAGCTGAGCGATTATATCGAAGAAGTGGACGAAGACCTCGGCGACGTGGAAGAATTTGTCTATGACCTCGACGATGACGACTGCTGCTGCGACGACGACTGCGACTGCTGCGATGACGACGACTGCATCGAAGTGACCTGCCCGGCCTGCGGCGAAGATATCTGCATCGACTTCGACGATATCGACGAAGACGGTCAGGTGGAATGCCCGTGCTGCGGCGAAACGCTGGAATTCGACATCGAAGTCGAAGACGACGACGAAGCCGAGGACGACGACGCGGACGAAGAATAATTACAAAAAACAAATGCGCTGCCAAAGGGTCAACCGACGGCGGCGCGTTTTTGTATGTCACATAAAAGAAAAACACCCCAAAGGGTGTTTTTGCCTTTTCCGGTTTACCGTTTAAACATATCCGACAGCCGGTTCATCCAGCCGTCTGTGCTGAACGATTTGACGCGGTCAATGAAGTTGTCAAACGCATCGGCAAGGTTTTTTGCGAAGTTCGACAGGTTTTCAAAGATGATACGGAAAAACTTCAGTCCGTTACCCAACTCTTGCTGGTGGTCGGCGGCGTAATCGCCGAACACGTTGGTGATCACCTGCGGGATATCGGTTTCATAAGGGTCTTTGGTGGTGTCCGCATCCGCGGCGGAAACAAGGCAGGCAAACGCTGTGCAGAAAACCAGCAAACTCAGCAGAACAGCAATCAGTTTTTTCATAGATGGATCCTTCTTTCCTTTTTTATCCAAGTTTATTATAACAAAGAAGGATCGGATATGCAAGCCCCAATTCACAATAATTTCATAAAAACTGTCAATCTATCGAAAGCGGCGGCGCAGTGCAGTCCGGCTCCCCATGGGCGCACAAGGCGCCACCGATCCGCCGCCGCCGCGAAGGTTTCCCTCCACATCATCCTATGCGCACACGCAGGATTTGACAGACGGCGTGCTTTTTATTATAATAGAAAAGAATTTGCAGCGCGCCGCATTTTTGCCGACAACAGCCGCAGGCGGCGCAGAAAGGATCTGATCAGCATGGAGAAAAAAATTGGAATTGTCATTGCGGACGAGATGGAGTTCTTGCCGTTTTTGCGTCTGGTGGCCGAACACGCGGGTCAGGAGAGCACCTCCCGCGGCCGGCGCGCCGCTGCGTTCACGCTGCAAAAAGGCGGCCGCACGCTAAGTGTAAAGGGCGTGGAATGCGGCATCGGCAAAGCGGCGGCAGCCGCGGCAACGGCGTTCTTGATTGCGGACGACAACGCGGATATCATCCTCAACGTGGGTCTGTCCGGCGCCATCCACGGCGTGCGGCGCGGTGATTTTGTTGCGGGCGAAAGCTTTCGGGAATGCGACTTTGATCTGACCGCCATCGGCCGCCCGCTGGGTAAAGACGCGATCGAAGCGGACAAAACGCTGCTGAAGCTCGCTGCGTCGCTCGACGAAATGCATGTCGGCACATTGGGCACGGGCGATCAGTTTCTCGCCGACTCGGTGAAAAAGGACCTTTATCAATCCCTGTTTTCCATCACGGCGTTCGATATGGAGACGGCGGCCATCGCGCAGGTCTGCGCCCGGTGCGGCGTGCCGTTTTGCTCGCTGCGTCAGATCAGCGACGATGCAGACGACTGCTCGGCGGACGATTACACGGAGATGAACGACCGCGCCGAAGACGATTTGTGCCGGTGGCTGATTTCGCTTTGCGATAAGATTCTCGACGAAGACGCCCTTTGGTAAGCCGATGAAAAAGGAAACGAAAGACGTTCTTTTGCTGCTTGTGCGTGCGGCGGTGGCGCTTTCTTTGTTTGTGCTGGCCATCGTCTATTACGACCGGCTCAAAAACCTCGACGTGCGTGCCATTGTGGAAAAAAGCGCCTCGCTCGCGCTGGCGGTCGGCGCGGTGTGGGGAATCTACCTCGTCAAATCCGTGCTGTTTGTGATCCCGGCGTCGCTCGTGTATATCTATGTCGGCATGGCGTTTCCGATGTGGCAGGCGATCGCGATCAACGCGGTCGGCATTCTGCTGGAGGTGTGCGCAACCTATCTGCTCGGGCTGTTCCTCGGCGGCGACTATGTGACAAAGCTTTTGCAAAAGAGCAAAGCCGGACGGAAGATTCTGGAAAAGGACGTCGGCAACAATTTTCCGGCGCTGCTTTCGATCCGCGCGCTGCCGGTGTTTCCGATCGACTTTGTGTCGCTGTTCTGGGGCGCGTCCCGCTGTAAGTTTCCGCGCTACCTTTTGGCGTCGCTGCTCGGAATTTTGCCGCGCGTGGCGCTGTTTACGATTCTCGGCGACGGTATCTACGACTATATCCCGATCCATCTGCTGGTGAAAATCATCATTTGTGCCATCCCGGTGGGCGTGGCGGTCTATGTGATCCGGTTTTTTTATCAGCGCCGAAAGCAAACAAAGGCTTGACAAACGGCCAAAACATGTTATGATAAAGACAATCAAATAAAAGGAGTGTTACTTATGAAATTCTATCGCTGTTCCCATTGCGGCAACATCATTGCGTTTTTGGAAAACAAAGGCGTGCCTGTGATGTGCTGCGGCCAGAAAATGGACGAGATCATCCCCGGCTCTGTGGACGCCGCCGCTGAAAAGCATGTGCCTGTTATCAAAATCGACGGCAACACCGTCACGGTCTGTGTCGGCGATGTGGCCCACCCGATGACCGAACCGCACCACATCGCGTGGATCGTGCTGGAAACGGAGCACGGCTTTATGAAAAAAGACCTGGATCCGACGGGCGAGCCCTGCGCGGTGTTCTCGCTTGCAAACGACAAGGCCGTTGCGGCCTACGCCTATTGCAACCTGCACGGCCTGTGGAAACAGGACGCATAACAAAAGGAGGTATTCTGATGGCAAACAAATACGCCGGTACTAAAACCGAACAAAACCTGCTTGCCGCCTTTGCGGGCGAAAGCCAGGCCAGAAACAAATATACCTATTTCGCGTCCAAGGCGAAAAAGGAAGGGTATGAACAGATCGCGGCGCTGTTTTTGAAAACCGC
>CACWJV010000030.1 GCA_902761265.1 Oscillospiraceae bacterium
CGTATATCAATCGCTGTCAGGCATGCTTTCTCCAATGCGGAGCCTTTGTCTTGCGGCACCGCTTTTGCCTGCTCAATCAGCGTTTCCAGTGCGGCGCGTTCGGTTTGCGTCTGCCGGATATACGCCAAAAGGCCACGGAGGTTGCCGGTCTCGATCGCGGCAAACCCGCGCGAGATCAGATCGTCCCAGCCGGTCGCGTCGTCGGATCGGCGACCGCACAGCATGGGGTCATAGGTCGGCGCCAGTGCGCTGACGCGGCGTTTTTCGTGAAAGCGCTTGGCTGTGAACTTTTGGTAGAACACGTTGAAATAGTTTTTGCTTTGAAACTGCACCAGCGGCATATTTTCCGTTTGCAACCGCTCCCAGTGGGCAATGGCGTTCATCACCACGTTGCCGCGATAGACGCAGACGACAGGCATTTTGCTGCCGCTTTTTGTTTTCCAAGCCAGCGCTTTTTTTGCGCTTTCGGTGGTGCGCAGCAAAACGTTTGTGGGCGGCTGCGATTGCAAAAACGTATGCAGCGCGTCGCGGTCATCCCACGCGTTGTCGAGAATCAGACCGCCTTTGCCCTGGGCCGCGGCCAGCGCTTCTTCGAGCGTTGCCACGGGTTCCCGGGATACCGTGCCGTTAAGGGAGCGCAGATGCAGCGCCTGCACGTCGGAAAGTTTGAGCGAAGAAAGATCGTCTTCTTCGGTGTCGCACTGGATCGGCAGCGCCCTGTCTTCGAGCAAAACGAACGCGCCGTCCGCTGTTTTTTGCACAGACACCGACACATAATCGGCACCGGCGTCAAACGCCGCTTCGATCGCGGCAATGCTGTTTGGCGGAGCATCGGTGGTGTCGCCGCGAAAAGCCACGGCGACAAGGCCGCCCGCGTCCGCGGCCGACGCCGCAAGCGCAAAACAGAAAAGCGCCGCGCACAGCAGCGCAAGAGTGATCAGTCGTTTCATGCATCGCATTCCTTTTTGGTTTTTGTTGCTTTCATCATAACATGTTTTACCCCCGAATGCAAGCGCAATCACCCTTCGGGGAAAAAGCGTTTCGCGAGTTTCACGCTGCCCATGGCGTCTTTGGCATAGCCGGACGCGCCGATCAGATCGGCATATTCCTGCGTAAGCACCGCCCCGCCCACCATCGTGCGCACATGGGGCAGCTCTTTTTTGAGCAGCGCAACGGTCTTTGCCATCGCGTCGAGCGTCGTCGTCATCAGCGCGGACAGGCCCACAAGCGTTGCACCGGTCTTTCGGGCGGCGGCAACAACGGCTTCGGGTTTGACGTCCTTTCCGAGATCGATCACGTCATAGCCGTAGCTTTGCAGCAGCACCTTGACGATGTTTTTGCCGATATCGTGGATATCGCCCTCAACCGTGGCGAGAATGATTTGTTCCTTTTTGCCGTCCGTCTGCGGCAGCTTGTCGCTCACTTCACGGAACGCGGCGGACGCGGCTTCAGCGCTCATCAGCAGCTGCGGCAAAAAGATCTTGCTTTTTTCAAACGCTTCGCCCACTTTGTTGAGCGCCGGAATGATTTGGCTGTCGATCAGCGCAATCGGATTTTCGCTCACGAGCAACCGTTTTGCTTCGTCGGCGGCCTGCTGCTGCAAGCCCTTGACGATGGCATACATCAGCGGCGGCAGGTCGGTTGGTTCGTCACCGGCTTTGGCGGCAGCGGGTGCGGCAGCCGATGCGGCGTGCGGATGGGAAAGTGCAAACGAAATGTAGTTTTCACAGTGCGGGTCAAATCCGTGCACCATTGCGGCCACACGGAACGCGCGCATCATATCGGCCGCGCAGGGATTCATAATCGCGCAAGACAGGCCGCTTTGGATCGCCATGGACAAAAACACGGCGTTGATATCTGCGCGTTCCGGCAGCGCAAACGACACGTTGGACACACCGAGACAGGTCCGCACACCGAGCGTTTCGCGGATCATGCGGATACTGTCGAGCGTCACCTTCGCGGCGTTGTCATCGCTCGACACCGCCATGCACAGCGGATCCACCACAATGTCTTTTTTGTCGATCCCGACCTGTGTGGCGCGGTCAATGATCCGTTTCGCAAGTGCTGTGCGGCCTGCGGCGGTGTCTGGGATGCCGTCTTCACCGATTGTCAGCGCGATCAGCACGCCGCCGTATTTTTTGCAAAGCGGCAAAACCGTTTGCAGACTCTCCTCTTTCGCGTTGACGGAATTGATCAGCGGCTTGCCGTTATAGACGCGCAGCGCAGCCTCCAGTGCAGCCGGGCGCACGGTGTCGATTTGCAGCGGCAAATCGAGCACGCTTTGCAGTTCCTCCACCGTCTCTTGGAGCACCGCCGTTTCGTCGATTTCGCCGAGTCCGACGTTGACATCGAGAATATGCGCGCCGGCGTCCTGCTGGGCGATTCCCTCGCGCACAAGATAGCGCAGATCGTGCCGGCGCAGCGCGTCCTTGAGCTTCGGCTTGCCGGTCGGGTTGATCCGTTCGCCGATGATCTTCGGCATCCCGGCCAGCGACACCGTATGCGTATAGGACGCGACGACGGTATCGTGTTTTTCTTCGGGCGCTTTGAACGGCAGATCGCGCGTTTTTTCTACGGTTCGCCGGATAAAATCCGGCGTGGTGCCGCAGCAGCCGCCGAGCGCGTGGACACCGAGGGCAGCGATCTCGCGCATGATATCGGAGAATGCCTCCTGATCCACGTCAAACGCGGTTACGCCGTCGGCGATTTTGGGCAAACCTGCGTTCGGGTTGATTACCACCGGTAGACTCGCACACTGCACATACTGCGCGGCGATGCCCTTCATCTGCTGCGGGCCGAGCGAACAGTTGGCGCCCAGGGCTGTGACGCCCAATCCTTCCAGCGTTGCCACCACCGCCGGCACATCGGCGCCGGTCAGAAGATGGCCGCTTTCGTCATAGGCGTTGGTCACGATGATCGGCAGATCGCAGGTTTCTTTGGCAGCAAGCACGGCCGCCTTGGTTTCATACAGATCGCTCATCGTCTCGACAAGGATCAGATCGAACCCGCATTGCGCGGCGATGCGGATGCTGTCGGCAAACACCGCCACCGCGTCTTCAAACGGAAAATCGCCGAGCGGTCGCAGCATTTTGCCGAGCGGCCCGACGTCAAACGCGAGATAGACACTGTCTTTGTCGCCGGAAAAGCGCGATTTT
The DNA here is from genome assembly GCA_902761265.1 of Oscillospiraceae bacterium. Classification (GTDB taxonomy): domain Bacteria; phylum Bacillota; class Clostridia; order Oscillospirales; family Acutalibacteraceae; genus UBA6857. Next base: position 3,156 of record CACWJV010000030.1, read on the forward strand.
GCCCGGGCGAGATTGTCATAGGCGGCGGGTATAATCTCGTCCAGATTGTCTAATTTCAGCGTATTCGCACCGAACGTGTTCGAGGTGATGACGTTCGCGCCGGCGTTCATATAGGAAAGGTGGATCTCCTCCAGCACCTTCGGGTGGCTGAGGTTCCAGTTTTCGGGCAGCGTGCCGGCAGGCAGCCCGGCTTTTTGCAGCAAAGTGCCCATCCCGCCGTCAAAATAGGTGCGGGCGGCATACAGGCGTTGTTGGAGTGTCATGAAATCACCTCAATAACAGGGCCAAGGGGCGCGGGTTGCCGGTGGCAACCTCTGCGCGAAGCGCAGAAGCGCTGACCGAGCCGGCAGGCGAGACCCGAGGGCCGAGGGAATAATACATAGCAAATAGCTTTTGTGATTGACTGAAAAGACGCGGCCGCACGGTTCCGGCCATCGTCTGCGCACGGCGTGTCGGCCCTATGCCCTCGGCCCTTGGCCCTCAATCCCCACAAACGCCGTTACGCTTTTACACGGCGTCATAAACAGCGTGTCGGTCAGTGTGATACCCAACTTGCGCGTCGCGTCGAGCATCGACAAAATCTGCGGCTGCACAGAGAGCGGCACGTCGCCGTACCCCGGCGAAAACCGCGGACGCAGCGTGCGTCCCTCGGCCAACTTCCCGTTTACAAGATTGCACCAGCCCTCCACGGCGGCGGAGCAATAGGCATCGAACACCAGCGCGAACGCCGGTTCTGTCTTTTGCAGCCGCAGCAGCAGCCGGTCGACCCCGGCGCCGAGAGTCGCGGCAAAGAGAAAGAGACGGCGGCACCCCTGCAGATTTTTTTTGAGGCTCGCGCTTTGCAGCCGCAGTTCCCCGAACTGCAGCGTGTCGCCCTGCGCGGTCAGCTCATACGCACGGTAGCACGCCTTGGGCGCGGCGCAGGCCGCAAGCGCGCTGTGGGCCCGGTCAAACAGCGCGTCGATCCCGTCGTCCGCCTGCCGGCCGCGATAGCCGAGATAGCGCAGCGCTTCGCGGCGGTTGACAGTGATCTCATCCACTGTACCGGTCAAAAGAATCAGCCCGCTCATCGCAAAATGGCGCTGACGTTGCGCATGATGGCGGCGGCAACGTCGGGCTTGTTCATCGAATACACATGCACCGCAGGCACGCCGTTGGCAAACAGATCGACGATCTGCTGCGTGGCATAGGCGATGCCGGCCTGCGCCATCTGCTGCGGATCGCTGCCGTATTTATCGACAATGCGGCAAAACCGCTGCGGCAGCGCCGAGCCGGAGATGCGGCAGATCCGCTTGATAGAGCCCGGATTCGTCACCGGCATGATGCCGGCGACCACAGGCACCGTGACGCCTGCCTCCCGGATCCGATAGAGGAAGTTATAATAGATATCGTTGTCGAAAAACATCTGGGTGGTGAAAAACGAACAGCCGGCGTCCTGCTTTTCCTTGAGATGACGCACATCGTCAAAGCTGTTGTCGCTTTCCGGGTGCGTTTCCGGATAGCACGCGCCGCCGATGCAAAACGAGCCGTCGGCCGCGATTTCGGCAATCAGTTCGCTCGCGTAGCGGTAATCGCTCTCGTGCGCTTCCGGTACCCGGTCGCCGCGCAGCGCCATGATGTTGGTGATATGGTTATCCTTGAGCAGTTGCATCTGTGCGTGCACCTGCGCTCTGGTAGAGTTGATGCAAGTCAGATGCGCCATCACAGGCACGCCCGACAGGTTTTGCAAATCGGCACACAGCGCCGCCGTGTAGTCCGAAGTGCCGCCGCCTGCGCCGTAGGTGACGCTCATAAAGGCGGGTCTGAGCGCAGCGATCTCCATCGCCGCAGCGGACACCGCGTCGATTTTATCGGTGGTTTTGGGCGGAAAGACCTCGAACGAAAGCGAGGGCTTGTCCGATTGGATCAGACTTAGAATGTTCATTTGATACACCTCTTTTTTAGGGCCGAGGGCCAAGAGCCAAGGGCCGAGGGAATGAAGACTTGCAGCGCCGATCTCCGATCGGCTTCGTTGTCTCACCTTCCGCGCCCGGTCGATCGACCCCTTTCGACATCGCGCTTGTGGCGCAATGCCACTTTCCCCGCAAACGGGGAAAGCAACTTTGGTGGCTGCCTGCGGCAACATCTGATTCGACGCTGCGGGCACTGTGTTTGTTATGTTTTGCAGTCGCCGCCTGTCAGGCGGCTGATGTGTCCGTGCCCTTTTTCCGTCTGCTTTTATTCCGCTTGCGCCTGTTCGCTTCTGAGTTCGGCGCCGTATTTGCACAGACAGCTCATCACGATCAGCGCAACGCCAATCGCCGCCCAGGCGGGCGCATGGATGCCTTCCGCCGAAAAGCCGGGCAGATTCTTTTCCAAAACCGTCGAAAGCAGCGTCATCACCATATCCGCCGCAAGCGGCAGAACTGTGCCGAGAATGCCGAGCCGCAGCAGCTCTTTGGCGCCGCCGAAAGTAAACGGTGTACCGTCGGCAAGCTCGCGTTTCAAATAGTGCTTGGCAAACGCGGTCAAAACAATCGCCACGATGCAGGCGAGCATGCTCTGCGACAGGAGCGCGTACAGGTTGCCGTCGGACATCGACGCCGCCTCCGGGATCAAGCCTTCGATGGTCGTGTCGCCGATTTTGAACGCTTCGAATCCAAACAGCAGCGACACAAAAGCAGCCGCGGACAAACACAGCCCGACAATGGCGCACACAAACAAAATGGTACTGATGATCTTCGCCGTCTTCGACAGCGCCTGAACGGTACTTAAACTTTTCATAATATCCTCCGATTTATAAAAACATATACGAACTACTGTGCACTGTGCACGATGCACGATGCACTAATTTTTCAGGCTGTGCATCGGCGCCGGAATCCGTCCGCCGCGGGCGATAAACGCGTCGCTGCTTTCCGGGTGGACCGGCATCACAGGCGCGGAGCCCAAAAGACCGCCGAATTCCACGATCTCGCCCACCTGTTTGCCCGGCGCGGGGATCACGCGCACGGCGGTGGTTTTGCAGTTGACCATGCCGATGGCGGCCTCGTCCGCGATGATGGCGGAAAGTGTAGACGCCGGCGTATCGCCCGGCACGGCGATCATATCGAGACCGACCGAGCACACGCAGGTCATGGCCTCGAGCTTGTCGAGCGAAAGGGTCTTGCTTTGTGCGGCGGCGATCATGCCCTCATCCTCGCTGACGGGAATAAATGCGCCGGACAGTCCGCCCACATGGTTGCTCGCCATCACGCCGCCTTTTTTGACGGCGTCGTTGAGCAATGCAAGCGCCGCCGTGGTGCCGTGGGTGCCGCAGACTTCGAGGCCCATTTCTTCGAGAATGCGCGCCACGGAGTCGCCCTTTTCGGGTGTGGGCGCGAGCGAGAGATCGACGATCCCGAACGGCACGCCCAGCCGCTGCGACGCTTCGCGCGCCACAAGCTGACCCATGCGCGTAATTTTAAACGCGGTCTGCTTGATCGTTTCGGCAACCACGTCAAACGGTTTTCCCTTGCAGCTTTGCAGCGCGTGATAGACCACGCCCGGACCGCTGACGCCGACGTTGATGACGCTTTCCCCTTCGCCGACGCCGTGGAACGCGCCGGCCATAAACGGGTTGTCCTCTACCGCGTTCGCGAACACGACGAGCTTGGCGCAGCCGAAGCCGCCGCTGTCCTTGGTCAGGTTGGCCGTTCGCTTGATCGTTTCGCCAAGCATCCGCACGGCGTCCATATTGATGCCGGCCTTGGTGCTGCCGACATTGACAGACGCGCACACGCGTTCCGTGGACGCGAGCGCGGACGGGATGGAGCATATCAGCTTTTTGTCGCTTTCCGTAAAGCCCTTTTGCACCAGCGCGGAAAAGCCGCCGATGAAATTGACGCCGCACGTTTTGGCCGCTTTGTCCAGCGCCAGCGCGATCGGCGTATAGTCGTCCTCTTTGCACGCCGCCGCCACCAGCGAGATCGGTGTCACGGAAATGCGCTTGTTGACGATGGGGATGCCGAATTCTTTTTCGATCTCTTCGCCCACACGCACAAGATCCTTCGCTTCGCGGGTGATCTTGTCGTAAATCTTCCTGGCACAGCGCGTCACGCTTTCGTCGCTGCAATCCAGCAGCGAAATGCCCATCGTGATGGTGCGCACGTCGAGATGGCGGTGCTCGATCATGTCGAGCGTGGACACAACGTCTTTGATATCAAACAGCATGTCGCCACCTCACACGCGGTGCATCAGCGTGAAAATATCCTCGCGCTGGGTGCGGACCACAAGTCCCATCTCGTTGCCGATGGCGGCAAGCTTGTCGGACAGCTCGGCCACGGGCAGCTTGCTTTTTGCAAGATCGATCAGCATCGCCATCGTGAAAAATTCCTGCATAACGGTCTGGCTGATATCGAGGATATTGACGTCGTTTTCGGCAAGGCAGGTGCACACGCGGGCGATGATGCCGGTGGTGTCCTTGCCGGTCACGGTAACGATAGCTTTCATAGGGTGTCCTCCTGAAGGGTATAGATAATTCTATTATAGTTTTTCTGCGCGATTTGTCAAGGTAAAACGGGGAAGCGTATAACAGGTGTGTTCCATTTTCAACAAAGAAAGACCTCCCCGAGTGGAGAGGTTAACTGATGAAACAGATTATCAGAAAAGAGCACTCAAATCTGCAGCAAAATTGATGCTTGGAAATCAATCAAAGAGTCATTCTATCCATTGTAATGAACCTAATGAATCATTGTAATAATCTATCAATTTTGATTCATATCTTTCCATATCTACAACAACTCCTTGTCGCTGTGTAAACTCAACTGAAGCCAGTGCGATCATGTATTTACTATCCGGACTAAAAGCTGCATCAATAAACCAATAAGAAATAGGGAGCCCCTTTACTAGACCATAATCATATTTCTTATGCCGGGAAATACTATACTTAAATAAATATTGGATTCCAAAAATGTTTATAGGTCCTCTAAAAACCAATGTATCCTCATTTATAAAACCAAGGATGTCAGCTTTTATATGTACAGAATCTAATGAAGAAGTAGCTTCATCGAATATAGAGATGCGATAGCCTTCTTGAAAAACAAGTCTATTGTTAAAGGTATAAAGTCGAAATTCTTCATCCACATCCGGTCGAATTTGAACTCTATCAAAAATAGTAATATGATCACTATCATTGTATTGCCAGTCATATAAAGAGGATCCAAAACGAAATAAAACCCCGTTATGAAAAGGCAGAATCTGATCAGGAACTTGTTGTAAAACAACTTCCTTTATTCTCTTTCCTTCATTAGAAAATACTTCTGCGGTAATACATTTTGATATGAAGATATAACACCATCCATGGTCGGATAACTGAACAGCACTTGCTACATTTTTTCCATACGTTGTTTTTAATTCAGCAACATCTGCTTCTCCTGTAGTTGTATCTCCCCTTATAATGGAAGTATCATAATTCTTTTTGTTATCAAATCTCAGCAAATAGTTGTTTTTAATGAATGAAAAAGATATTTCTGGCAATTCAACACTTGAAGTTACATAGTTTCTCAGTAACCAGAGCAAAGATAACATACATAAACACAAAATAATGGGTATTCCAATCCCTAAAACTGTTTTTGTTTTCATAGCTACTACCTTTTTACTCTATTAATGTACCTTTCTTCTGTATTTCTGAACAAACAATACTAGGTGTGCAATAAATAGATGATGTTGCCTTTGATCCAAACAAATCGGAGACACAATTCATAACCATATCTCTAACAAATGTTGCACAATTCGCTTTTGTAAAGCTATAAAATTTTTATATTGCCCACTTTTCACCTCTCTATATTGCGTACTTTTCCCTTTTTTATTGTCTGGCTTTAGACAAGTCATAAACAAGGCTAGTAGAAAATCCAAACTATCATATTCTTCATTTGTTACCTTTTTTACTAATTTAACTTTTTACAGTATCAATATAGCATAAACAATTTCAAAAATCAACGATTAAATAACGGTTTGAGATTAATATTTGTTAATACACAGCGTGTCTGTATTCTGCCCTTCATTTCAAAAACAAATCTCCTATCGTTGCGTATGAGCCACTCGGCATTCGCGTGTGCCGCATTTCCGCATTCAAATGAAACTGTTCACTGATAAGTTTGCCGAGATCCCGATACTTCCAATTGTCCCGAACCGGCTGTGCCGAAACGAAATTGATTATTAACTTGCCGGAACCGTTCGGTTCCCTTGCTTTCGCAACGCCTGTCAATACGATTGGCAAATCATAGGCTTCCACCATCCGATTGGAAAAAGCCATCACCTGCGCAAGCAGACCGAGCGTTTGCGCCTGCTGCTGTGCGCGCAGCAGCTTTGACTGTTTCTTTTCCAGCTTCATTGTCTGCTTTTTGTCCAGATGCTTCTGCCGGTTTTCCCAAAAAGAGCAGTCCTCAAACTTCTCCAATCGGTCACAATGCTTTTCCAGACACTGCTTATGCTTCAGAATGCTTTTTGTTAAATGTCCCGGATGCAGACTGCTATGGCAATAACCCACGAGTGCAACTGTTTCCTGATAAACCGTTTCACCTGTCACCAGCTTTATGATACGGTTTGAATACGATTCTTCCATTTTCCGACCTCCTTTTGGTTTCTGCTGCGCATTATAGCACATATCCCGCAAAAGCAAGACCCGAAAAAAGGAGTTTAGCGGAGAACAAACTTTTTGTGACTTTTGCCATACTGAGAGAATGTTATCGAACAAAAAAGCCGCCCGGCGGGCGGCATACGGTTGAATGTTGACTAACGGCTGTCGTCGGTTTCGATTCCTCGCGGCACACAGTCGCACACATACACGTTTTGAAAGTTGCGGCGCAGCTCGCGGGCAGCCTCCTCGGCGTCCGCTTCGCTGCTGAAGATGCCGAACACGCTCGGCCCGCTGCCGCTCATACAGGCGCACGACGCGGCATGGCGGCGCAAAACACCCTTGATGATCACGCGCTCCGACACGTCGATGAACTGTTCAAACACGTTGTCCACCCTTCGGTACACGCCGTCGAGGTCACCCGCAAGAATGCTTTGCAGCATACCGCTTTTATCGAGATGGCGCACACGCTCCGCCGTGTCAAAGGCTTTGTACGCTTCGCCCGTGGAAACGTTGCAGTCGGGCTTCACGATCACGATTTTGCCGAAATCCAGCGCCGGCAAAAACGACAGAAGCGTCCCCGTATGCTGGGCGAGCATCAGACCGCCGAGGGCACAAAACGGCACGTCGGAGCCGATGGCGCTGCCGACGCGGATCAGTTCGCGCGTGTCAAGCACGTTTTTGTGCAGCCGGTTGAGACCGACCAAAACCGCCGCCGCGTCTGCCGAACCGCCGGCTAGCCCCGCCGCGTGGGGAATGTGCTTTTCAATTAGGATATCCAGTCCCGCCATCGGCAGCTTTGTCTCTTGGAAAAACAGCTTTGCCGCCTTGTAGGCGAGGTTGCCCTCCCCCGCCGGGATTGCGGGATCGCTGCAGGAAACGGCAAGACGGCCTGAATTGTTTTCGGTCAACGTCACAAGATCATAGAGCGACACCGACTGCATCACCATAAACAGATCATGGTAGCCGTTCGGCAGCGTGGAAAGAATATCGAGCATCAGGTTGAGTTTGGCGTAAGCCTTGAGGGTGAGCGTCATAAATACCTCCGGGGGTTAAAGAAAAGCTTATTCTTATTTTAATTCGGAATTCGGAATGCGGAATTCGGAATTGTGGGACACCGCGCAAAGCGCGATGCGTCAAATGCGTAACGGCAAGGTCATATCTTTGCTGTCAGGAAATGCAAATCTGTTCGTTGACGGAAGCAGACTTGTTGCATTATTCCCGTTTCAGCGAATACGATCTACGCGATGTCGGAAGCGAATCGTTTGCGCCGCGGCGCATGGTGTCGGATTGCCGCGCGGAAGCCCGCGACCTTCATTCCGAATTCCGCATTCCGAATTCCGAATTGAAGATTTTGCAATTTGCCTTATGCAAATTGCAAAATCTTCCCGACGTTGCCGCCGGGAAGATAGTCAGCGTTTTTATTCGGCAGCGGTTTCCGCCGCGTTGCGCTTGGCGTTCAGTTCATCGAGAATGCGCGTGTGCTCCTTGTCGGGCAGCGCATACTTCCACGTCGGGATCGCAGCCAGCAGCATACCGATCGCAGGCGGGACGGAGATCAGGAAGAACATGGCGGCGGCGAATTTACCGTCGTTATAGGTTTTGAAGTCCGCACCGTTGACCAGCGCGTTGTTCAAAAGCGCCACATTTTTGTCGGAGAACTTCACAATCGCATAGACGGCGCCGGAAATCAGCGACGCGATACCGGCGGACAGCTTGGTGATAAAGCTTTGGCCGGAGAAGAACACGCCGTCCGGGCGGATGCCGTTTGTATATTCCTCATAGTCGACGCAGTCTGCGATCATGACCGACTGCAGCACGTTCAGCGAGCCCATCGACGCGCCCGCCATGAAGAACAGAATGCTCATCACGATCATGCCGTCCCAGGTCAGCACATCGCCGCCGGAGAGCTTAAAGAAGACGAAGATGAGTGCAAACGGGATGGCGCCGATTGCGGTGAAGAAGTTGTACATATTCTTCTTTTCGTGCTTTTTAATGAGCGCCGGCACGGACAGCGGGAAGAAGATCATACCGCCGAACAGGCCGATCACGAGGATGACGACCTTCAAAACAAGCTCGGTGTTGAGCGCGCCGTCCACAAACAGCGTGGCGCCGATATCGTTGTTGAAGAAGTAGTACATCACGAGCGTCATGGCGACGATGCCGAGCAACTGGATCGGGCTGCGCAAAATGCCGGAAATGAGGATCTGGCGGAACGGCTTGTTGCCGAACATGATCTGGAAGTTTTCTTTGATGGAATAGGTCTTTTCGTTTTGCGGCGAAACCTTTTCCTTGACGGAGAATCCGGCAAACTGGAAGAGGATCGTTGCAAACACCGTCATCACAACGGCAAGCGTGATATACGCCATGCGCAGCGAGTGCGCCTCGTCCATGCCCTGCGCCTTAAACATCCCCTGGAAGGCCGGCGCGATCATGGTGAACAGCGTGCCGATCATACCCACATTGGCAACAGCACGGGCGAGCGAGAGCGCCTTTGCGCGGTCGTTTTGGTCTTCGGTCATCAGCGAGGTGACGCCCCACAGCGGGATGTCGCCGATCGTGTAGGTCATGCCCCAAAGGACATAGGAGAAGGCAGCCCAGGCGATGATGAGCGCGCCCTTGGCTCCGGTCTTTTTCACAAAGCCGAGTTCGCTTTGGAATTCCTGGAGAATCGTTTCGGCAAGTGCGTTGTCGGTCACAGGCGCTTTGTCGGCGTCGGTATAGATCATGACCTTGGTTTTGACGATATTGCCGTCCGCGTCCATCAGCGTTTTGCCGTTTTCGTCCTTTTTCAGTTCCCATGTGCCGTCGGCCGGAACAAACAGATACTTCGTGCCGTCAAATTCCAGCTCCTTGACAAGGTCGCTGTCCACGAAATCGACATAGGCCGCCGGATCCTGCAGCGCCACTTCGTGCAGCTCGTTCGGTTCGGCATACATGCCGTTGAGGAAGGGCAGAATCGTCGTAATCAGGATCACACCGGGCACAAACAGCAGATAGGGTTTGCATTTGCCCCATTTGGTGCGGGTCTTGTCCACGATGGTACCCATCATCGGGTCGTTGATCGCGTCCCAGACACGCGCCAGTGCGAAGATCAGCGAGCACGCGATCGCCGGCAGGAAGATAACGCTTTGGAAATAGAACGCAAGGCCGGTGGCAATGATATTATAGATAATGTTTTGTCCGGCCAAACCTGTCAGATAGCCGGCCAACTCACGCTTGGTATAGGTGAGCGGAGATTTTTGACTCATTTAAAAGCCCTCTTTTCAAACGATTTTTGCGTATCGTTTACGCAACTTCTATTATATCTTATAAAAATCAAATCGTCAAATACAAGATTTTTGGTAATAATTGTGTAAATTGCACAAAGTATGCACAGCGGACACTGC
>CACWJV010000031.1 GCA_902761265.1 Oscillospiraceae bacterium
ATGACGTTTTGCATTTGTTGTGTCAGCATAAAAAAGCCTCCTTACAGATCGAACGCGAACAATTGCTCGAGCAGCCCGATCTTTTGCGGGTCGCTGCTTTCAAAGCGGATGCCGCCTTCGGCGTCGTCCGGTGCGCGCAGCTTTCGTTCTTCGAGCACGACTTTGGTATATTTCGCTTCGCCCACCGCGCCATCAAAGAACACCGGACGCGGCCCGAGCACGGCGCGGATCTCGCGCTTGGCAAACGGAAAATGGGTGCAGCCGAGCACCAGACAGTCGATCCTGTCCTTGTCGAGCGGGGCAAAGAGCGTTTCGAGATAGTCCCGCAGTTCGGCGGTGCCCATCTTGTTTTGCTCCACGAGCGTCACAAGCTCCGGCGCCGGGAGCTTGATGAGGTCGCACTCGTCTTCGAAGCGGCGGGTCAGCGCGGTAAACTTTTCTTCGCGCAGCGTCAAGGGCGTTGCCATCACCACCACGGTGGGATGTCCGCCGGAGAGCGCCGCCGGTTTGAGCGCCGGCTCCAGGCCGATGATCGGGATATCCGGATACGCCGCGCGCAGGTCGGCTGCGGCAGCGGCGGTGGCGGTGTTGCACGCGAGGACGATCGCCTTGCACCCCTCGTCGAGCAGATGCTCCACGGCTTTCGTGGTAAGATCGCGGATCGTTTCCACAGGCTTGGTGCCGTAGGGCGCGTTGGCGGAATCGCCGTAATAGAGATATTGTTCGTTCGGCATCAGCGCCCACAAGCGTTTGAGCACACTGATGCCGCCTGCCCCGGAATCGAACACGCCGATGGGGGCGGCGTTGTTGTAGGTCAAGGTTTTCAACTCCTCATTGGAATTCAATTCGGAATTCGGAATTCGGAATTCGGAATTGATGGACGCCGCGCTGCGCGCGATGCGTCAAAAGACAAGTCAAATGTGTAACAAAACAGTTGATAACGAATTGCTTATAACGTGTACGGAACGCTTGCGTTGAACGGAACGCCGCAAACTCTTGAAAGATCTTTTTTACTGCGCTTATTCGTTTTCCAGGTTGAAAGATTCGCCATGGTATCGCAGATAAAAGCAGAATAATAGTATTCTTTATACGCATCCGTACCAAGGAAGGAATAACCATGAATGGTTACAGTCTCGTTCTGCATGATACAGTCTCTTAACGCATGAACGGATAACAGTCTGTCTGATGCATCGCTGAACGTACAGTTGAACGAAGGGTCCATAACAATAAATCTGTTCTCTTCTCTAATCCAAACCTGCACAAGAAAATGGCAACCGTTGTTTTCAGAAATCGCACACACCGGAAACGCTTTCATTCCGCATGCATTCAAAACATCTGTCAATGCAATGGCCTTTGCCCGGCAGTTCAGTGCTCCTTCAAACGACCGATCAAAAGAGTTTTGAAGAATCAAAGCCCCGTCATCCGGCAGCAGGTTTCTTGTTGCACCGCAGTAAAAAGTGTGCAGCGTCAAATATTGCATTATTGCCAAAGCGTTCTCTTGATCTGAACGCGCGGACGAGAACGGAAAGTCAAATTGTTGAATCAGAGAACGATGCGCGTCAATTCTGCAAAAGAGCGCAGAACAATCCGCATCATCCTTCGCTGTTTCATCCATCACGACTCGATGCTCTGCTGTATATTCCCCGGCAGATTTCTCCATAAAAGCGAGATAGTCTTCTTCTGAGAAAATGCGCTGGTTTTTCATGCCGAGCAGAAGCTGCGCCCTGCGAAGACGAAATAACACATTCATTTTCAATTATCAGCTTTCATTTTTCAATTTCAGTTATGCCCGGCTCCACTTCACGCCCTGCGGCGTGTCTTCCAAAATGATGCCGCGCGCTTTCAGCTCGTCGCGGATGCGGTCGGCTTCGGCCCAGTTTTTCGCTTTGCGGGCGGCCGTTCTTTGTTCAATCAGCGCTTCGATCTCGCTGTCGAGATCGTCCTTTTGCTTGCGGTTATACAAAAGTCCCAGCACGCCGGTCAGCTCATCAAAGACTTTGATTGCGTATTCCACAAGCGCCTTGCTCTGCACGCCCTCATTGACGTTCGTGTTGAGGTCGCGCACCAGCTCGAACACGCTGCCCAGCGCGTCGGCGGTGTTGAGGTCGTCCTCCATCGCGTCGATAAAGCCCGCTTTGCGCTTATCGATCAGAGCGATCACGGCGGCGTCGTTCTCCCCTGCGGCGTCCCTGGCGTTTTGCAGCGCGAAATCGAGGTTGTCGCGGCAGGTATAGAGGCGTTCGAGCGACGCCTTGCACTGCTCGATGGCGTCAAAGCTGTAGTTGATCGGGCTGCGGTATTGGCAGGAGATCATCAGATAGCGGATCGGCTCATAGCCGAACTGTTCGGCCACGTCGCGCACGGTGAAGAAGTTGCCGAGCGATTTGCTCATCTTGACCTTGTCCACGGTGATGAAGCCGTTGTGCATCCAGTAGCGCGCAAACGGCGCGCCGTTGCAGCATTCGCTTTGGGCGATCTCGTTTTCGTGGTGCGGGAAAATCAGATCCTGGCCGCCGCAGTGGATGTCGATCGTGGTGCCGAGATACCGGCGCACCATGGCCGAGCATTCGATATGCCAGCCCGGTCTGCCGTGGCCCCACGGGGAATCCCAGTACGGCTCGCCCGGCTTTGCGCTTTTCCACAGCGCGAAATCCATCGGGTCTTTTTTCACTTCGCCGATATTGATACGCGCGCCGGCTTCCAGCTCTTCGAGCGGCTGGTGCGACAGTTTGCCGTATTCACTGAACTTTTTCGGGCTGAAATAGACGTCGCCGTCCACGGCGTAGGCGTACCCTTTTTCGACAAGCGTACTGACGATGTCGATGATCTCGCCGATGTTTTCGGTCGCCTTCGGGTGTACCGTCGCTTCGCGCACACCGAGGCCCTTGGCGTCGGTCCAAAATTCCTTGATATACGTTTCGGAGATCTCCTTAAACGTCACGCCTTCCTCGTTGGCGCGGCGGATGATCTTGTCGTCGATATCGGTAAAGTTTTGTACAAATGTCACTTGGTTGCCGCGGTATTCGAGATAGCGGCGCAGCACGTCAAACACGCACAGCGGACGCGCGTTGCCGATGTGGATGAAGTTATACACCGTCGGGCCGCAGGCGTAGATCTTGTATTCGCCTTCTTTCAAAGGGATGAGGTCTTCCTTTTGTCTTGTAAGCGTATTGAATATTTTCATAAGGGATACTCCTTTCTTGCTTCTTGCCTTCTTGCTTCTTGCTTCTTGCCTTCTTGCTTTCTCAGATGACCCAAAAATCTTCGTTGTTCCACAGCACGTTGTCCTTTTTTCCCTGCTTTTGCAACCGCGGACAGGCGTTGCTCGCGTCGTCCAGCTCCTCCTCCAGCATATCCAGCCGGGCACGCAGACCCGAAAGCTCCAATTCCACCGGGTCGGCCACGTGGATCTGGTCGAGCCGGTCTTTGACGCGGATGCCGTCCTGTTTGACGATCTTGGCCGGGATGCCGACCGCCGTGCAGTTCGGCGGGATTTCGGAAAGCACAATTGAGCCCGAGGCGACGTTGGAGTTGTCGCCCACGGTAAACGGGCCTAAAATCTTGGCGCCGGCGCCGACCATCACGTTGTTGCCCAAGGTCGGGTGGCGTTTGCCCTGGTCTTTGCCCGTGCCGCCGAGCGTGACGCCCTGATAAAGGATACAGTCGTCGCCGATCACGGCGGTCTCGCCGATCACAACGCCTGTGCCGTGGTCGATGAAAAACCGGCGGCCGATTGTAGCGCCCGGGTGGATTTCGATATTCGTGCGGCGCACACAGCGCTGCGAAATCAGACGGGCGAGAAAAAACAGCTTGTGTGTATAGCACCAATGCGCGCGGCGATACATCCGCACCGCCTTGAAGCCGGGATACAGAAACATGATCTCCAGATTGCTGCGTGCCGCCGGGTCGCGGTCTTTGATGCACTGCAGATCTTCCTTCAGTCTCGAAAACATCAGCTACCTCCAAAAAATAAAAGCCTCCGTTGCCCCAAAAGGCAACAGAGGCGTTTTCACGCGGTTCCACTCTGCTTTATCACTTGCAGTTTCCTGCGCCGGTAACGGCGGCTGCCCGGCCGCGGATACTTCGGTTCCCCGCGGCAGCTCGAAAGCGCACTTCAGCTTTTCCCGGCAAGACACTTTCAGCACAGGGCGTCTCTCTCTTTGGCGCGGGGGCAAAGCCTACTCTTCTTTGTCAAAGCTTTTTTTGCTATCCTGTTTATTATATGCGCACGCGCGCAGTTTGTCAAGCCTGTTGCTGCTTTGCCGCGGCGGAGTCGCGGTAAAACTGCGTTTTCGGGTGCGGATGCGGATTGTTTGCCCACAGTTCGTCCGCCACCGGTTTCCACGCGGCGGCAAATTTGTCGCATTTGCTGCACAGCATATCGGCGGTTTCTTCGCCCTCGAGGTTGGTAGACTTCGCTTTGGTCTCTTCGATGATGCTGCGCAGGCACTGCGGATTTTCCAGCATCGGACACGGACGCAGATGGTTGTCGTTAAACGGCTGGTTGTGGTAATACGCCATAAACAGCGGACTGCGCAAGCCTTCCAGCAGCGTCTTTTCGCGGATGTTGGAATCGGAAAAATGGATGAACACACACGGCTCCATATCGCCCGCGGCGTTGATATGGAAATAGTTGCGCCCGCCGGCGATGCAGCCGCCGACATATTCGCCGTCGTCCTGGAAATCCATGACGAACAAGGGCTTTCCGGTTTCGCCGTTGCGCGTCTTGCGCAGCCAGCGATACATAAACGCGCGCTGCTGCGGCGTCGGGATCAGATTCTCCGGCGCGTTTTTGCCGACGGGCATATAGTTGAAATAGAAGCCGAACTTGACGCCGAGCGAAACCATTTTGTCCAAAAACGCGTCGCTCGTGACCATATCGACGTTGTCGCGCGTGTAGCACACGGACATGCCGAACAGAATACCCTTTTTCTTCAGCAGCTCCATCGCACGGACCGCCGCTTCATACATCCCCTCGCCGCGGCGCGCGTCGGTGGTCTTTTGTGTCCCTTCAATCGACAGCGCCAGCGTCATGTTGCCCACACGCAGCAGCTCGTCGCAAAACGCCTCGTCAACGAGCGTGGCGTTGGTATAGGCGAGGAAGGCGCAGTCGGGGTTTTCTTCGCAAAGGGTGATGAGATCCTTTTTGCGCAGCAGCGGCTCGCCGCCCGTAAACATATAGACGTGGGTGCCGAGCGCTTTGCCCTGGCTGACGACCGATCGCAGCTCGTCGAGACTCAGGCTGTTTTTGTGGCCGTATTCCGCCGCCCAGCAGCCCTTGCAATGGCAGTTGCACGCGCTGGTCGGGTCGAGCAGGATCAGAAACGGAATGTTGCAATGGTAGATTTCGCGGTTGGCGCGGACTTTTTTGGTGCCGTGGATTCCGGCGCCGACGCCCGCCGCAAGCAGGAATTTTTTGAGATACGAATGGTCCGTGTCGCGCAAAATATTCAGCGCGTACTGATAATACGGGCCCTTGCCTTCGCGGATCACGTTTTGCATAGCGTCAAGGTTCTTTTCGGGAAAGATGCCGCCGAGCAAAAAACGGGTGCGGGAAAGCAGCCGCAGCATATTTTTCTGCGGATTTTTGTTGATATATTTCAGCAGCCGGTCGAGCGTCAGCGCCGCCGCTTTGCTTTCGAGTGTTTCTTTGAGTTTCATACGTTACCTCGTAACCAAAATCATTGCATTATATTATACCACGAAAATAAAAAATGTCCACTCTTTTTTTACACACATTTACCCTTCCCAAAGAAAATTAAAATCTTTCTTCCATTTAGGGTTGCTTTATGGTATACTATATAAGATAATGATGGGAGTGATTGACATGAAAGGAAAGGCCATTTGGGGCGCAGGGCTGACGTTCGGCGCGCTGTTTGCCGCGCTGGAAGCGAAAGCGAGCCGCGGCAAATGCCCCTATCCGCCCGACGTGCTGCTGATTCTCGGCTGCCGGGTGCGCGGCAGCGAGCCGGAGCCCATGCTGCAAATGCGCGCCGAACGGGCGGCGCAGTTTTTAAAACAGCATCCCGCCTGCGTCGCCGTGTGTTGCGGCGGCATCGTCCACGACGATCAGCAAAAGAGCGAAGCGCAGGCTATCCGGGAGCTTTTGCTGCAAAACGGCATATCCGCCGACCGTATATTGCTCGAAGACCAATCGCAGACAACCTATGAAAACTTTGTCAACGCCAGGCGGATGCTGGAAGAAAACGGCATTCCGGCAGAGCGCCCCGCGTTTTTGTCCAGCGAATTTCATCTTTTGCGCGCGTCGCTGATCGGGCGGCTCGCCGGCGTAAACGCCGGAACGGTTGCCGCGCCGTCACCGAAAAACGAAAAGCTCAAAAACTATTTGCGGGAAGCTTTGGTGTTCCCGCTGCTGCCGCTGGAATATCTGAAGAAACGATAACGGAGGACATTATGGCAAACGTTCAGATGAAAAACTACAAGGTGAAAATGCTGGAGTTTCACAACGAGATTCAAGGCAAAGTGCAGCTCAAGCTCAGCAACAAAGTCTCGCACAATGTGCGCTATATGAAGCCGGACTTATGCGAAGGCACTATGACGGTCGAAGTGTTTGACAAAGAGCGGCCCGACGTGCTCAATATCAAGACGACGGTTGTGGGACTGTTTCAGATTAAAAAGCAGGTGGAAAAGGAGTTTTTGCACGTCGATACGTTCAAAGAGCTCTTTCCGTTCGCCAAAGCGCTGGTGACAACCGTTTCCGCCAACGCCGGCATCCCGCCGATCATCGTGCAGGACGTCGATATCGAATCGCAGGAGATCTACCGTTTCGATCTGCCTACCCGCAAAAAAAAGGAGGCCGAGGACGATGTGTGATTTGCTTTCCCAGCTCAACGACGAAGACGAAGAAGCGCTCGTGACCATTACGGACACCGACGGCGAAACGGGACAGTATGAGTTTTTGGACCTTGTGTTTTTGGGCGAGCGGCAGTTTGCCGTGGTGTCGCCCGTCGGGTCCGACGGCGACGTGGAGATTTTCCGCGTGATGCAATATGAAACCGGGGAAGCCTATATCCGCGTACAGGATGAAGTGACGCTTTTGCGCGTATTCGACATCTTTCGGCTCAAGAACGAGGATGAACTGGATTTTGACGAATAAAAGACGCGGGGATTTATGAGAAATTCTTACAGACGGTTGAATTTTCCCGCATAATGGCGTATAATAATTTTTGATACTTTGACCGGGGAGGATGGCAGGTATGGCAAACGAACTCTTTTCGATCCAGCCCGAGGGCTACAACACCGAGGAAGTGGATCGTTATATCGACATGCTGCAGGAGGAATATCGCAACGCGATTGCCTGGGGCGAAGAGATGGAAGCAAAGTTGCAGGAAGTGGAAAACAGCTTGAAGGAAACCGGCATGTATTTCACACTGCAACCCGACAATAAGGACGAAGTGGTCGCAAGCGTGTTTTTGCAGTTGACCGAAACGGTGAACCAAACCAAAGCCGCCGCGCAGGAAAAAGCCGAGCAGATCATCGCCAGCGCCAACGAGAAAAGCCGCGGCATCGTCCGTCAGGCGATGGAAAACTCCGTGCAGATCCGCACGGAAAACAACATGATTATGGACAACCTCAAGAGCATCAAGGAAATGATTGATGTCGTTTTGGAAAAAGGCATTCAGTAAACAAAGCCAAAACGCAGTGCCGATAAAAGGATGTGATGAATTTGGCACCATACAGACCGAAAAGCCTGGATGAACTGAATCAGGCCTACGATAAAGCCAAAGAAGCCGAACGCGCAGCCAGGCCGCAGCCGCCGATGCAGCCCGCGCCGCAGCCGGCGCCAAAACCCGCTGCGCAGCCGCATACGCCGATCGCGGATGCGGTGCGTGCCCGCGAAAACACGCAGGCGATCTCCGGCGCAGTTGACGATTTTATCAAGAACTTCTCCGCCAAAGAGGCTGCGCCGCACAGCGCCTATGCCCAGGCCAAGGAAACGACCGCGGCAAAAAGCGCCGCGGTACAGCAGGAGATTGAAAAAGAGGCGCAGCAGGCGTTTGACGACGTGCTTGCCTTCCCTGATCTTTCCGCACACGCACCGGAACCGCCGGCCTATCAGCGCTATGCCCACGAGGAAGCGCCGATCAAGGAGGGCGATCTGTCCGGGCTGATGGACGAGTATATCGCCGTGATGACCGACCAGAACGGCGAAGACGACAACCGCCGCTCGTTTTTGCGCCGCCGCAAGGAGCGCAAAAAGAGCAAGCTTTCGCACCACAGCGACAGCGAAGCGGCCGCCGATCTGTTTGATCTTGCCGGGCCGGCGCCGGCTGCACCCGAAGTGCCGCAGCCGCCGGTGGTCACTTATGAACCGCCTGTCGCGCCGGTCGCCGTTCCGTTTGAAGAACCCGTCGCACCGGTCGAGATTCCGTTTGAAGAACCTGTCGCACCGGTCGAAATTCCGGTAGAAGAACCCGTCGCACCGATCGAGATTCCGGTAGAAGAACCCGTCGCACCGGTCGAAGTTCCGGTAGAAGAACCCGTCGCACCGGTCGAGGTTCCGGTAGAAGAACCTGTCGCGCCGGTCGAAGTTCCGGTAGAAGAACCTGTCGCGCCGGTTGAGGTTCCGTTTGAAGAACCTGTCGCGCCGGTCGAAGTTCCGTTTGAAGAACCTGTCGCACCGGTCGAGATTCCGTTTGAAGAACCTGTCGCGCCGGTCGAAGTTCCGGTAGAAGAACCCGTCGCGCCGGTCGCCGTTCCGGTAGAAGCCCCTGCCGCGCCGGCGGAAGCGCCTGCTGCGCCGACCGTGCCGCGGATGCCGGAATATACACCGTATCATTCCCCGTTGGAGGAACAGCGCAAAGCGATGGACGCCGCACCGCCCGTGCGCACCGAGAAAAAGCCGAAGCGCAAGATCAATATGGAACCGGAACCGGTCTTCGATCCGCACCGGTTGTTTGCCGATTTGGACGAAGAGGACGTGTCTGCCGCGCCGGTGACGCCAATCGCAGCGCCGCAGCCCGCACCGGAACCGGCCCCGGCGCAAACAACCGAATCGCTGCAGCCGCAGGCTCCGGCTGTCGAAGCGATCGCCGACCCGGCAGTCGCACCGGCTCCGCAGTCGTTTGAAGACGTTGTCAGCTATAGCAGCGAAACCGAAAACGACCGCTTCACCCCGGCCGCAGAACCGCAGCCGGAACCCGAAGCCGCACCGGAAGCTATGCCGGACGAAGCGCCCGCCGCGCCGCAGCCGGACGACGACGAGATCGATTACGACGAATTTGCCGCGACAGAGTTGCAGCAGGAAGTTGTCATCCGTCCGTCCAAGGTCAAGACTTTCTTTAAAGTGATCGTCACACTGCTGTTGATCGTCAGCCTGCTCGCGACCGCGTGTGTCGGCTTGATCAAAACGGTGATGAACGTCAACACCGGCAAATCCGCGTTCGGTGACTACTACTTCTTTGCCGTGTCCAACGAATATACCAATGTCGGCATCCACAGCGGCGATCTGATTCTTGCCAAACGCAAGCTGCCGGTGGAACTGGGCGAAACGGCGGTCTATGTGGATCCCGATACACGCTCGTTCTCCTTTGGCCGAAACGACGCCAGCTCGCCCGACCCGGAGATCTATAACGCGTGGATCTACAACCTGTCCGGCATCGCCGTACGCGAAGAAAACCTGCTGGGCGTAGTCCAAACGACCGTACCGCAGGGCGGCAACGTGGTACGCATGGTACTCAGCAACTTCTATACCTACCTCGGCGCCTGCGTTGGTGCGTTCTTCTTCCTGTTGCTGATCCGCGTGATTTTCCTGCGTAAAAAACGCAGATATCTGACCGTGGATGAACTGGCGCAGCAAAGCGCCGCTGCCGACGCGCCGAAGAAGGGCAAAGCCAAAAAGGAAAAGAAAGCGAAGGCAGAAAAAGCCAAACCGGAAAAGAAAGCGAAAAAAGAAAAGAAAGCCGCCAAACAATCTTCCGATATTCCGCAGGCGCCGGCCGATGCGCTGCAGGATGAAGATTTGTTCAGCGATATCGACTAAAAAACGTGCCGGTCCTTCCAACGAAGGCGCCGGCCTTTTTCATGGCGCTGTTGGCGATCGACGTGCCGCCGAAAGCGCCGCCCGAAAAAGGGAAAGGAGCCCTTCGTATGAAACAAACACGAAAACTGCTCGCGCTTGTGCTTTGTCTGCTCTTTGTGCTGCCTGCGTTCGCGGCAGCGGTTTTTGCGGCGGACACAGAGATTTGCAACGTCATCTTTATGATCGGCGACGGCATGGGTTACAACCATCTCAAGCTCGCGGAAGAGCAGGGATATGAGATCTTTATGGACGATGCGCCCGATTTGCTCGGCTGGTCGCGTACCCGCTCCGCCTCCGCCGCTGTGACCGACAGCGCCGCCGGCGCCACCGCACTTGCCTGCGGCGTGCGCACCAACAACGGGATGCTCGGTGTGTTTCCGGACGCAAACAAGCTGAAAACCGTACAGGCGCGCAGTGTGACGGAAAACGCGATCATGCACCGGATGAAGACCGGCATCGTGACCACGGATCTGACCAGCGGCGCCACACCCGCCGGCTACAGCGTACATACCGACAGCCGCAACAACACCGAAGAAATTATCCGCCAGCAGCTCGCCGGCAGGATCGATCTGATTTTCGGCAAACAGCAGAGCGTTGCCACACAGGAGGCAGTGGAAGCTGCCGGATTTTGCTATCTGCCCGACCGGGCGGCCATGCAGGCGCTTACGCCGGGAACCCGCGGCTACGGCCAGTTCGGCACCAGTTTGTGGAAGCTGGACCTTCCCGACGCCAAGCCGTCGCTTTTGCAGATGAGCGAAAAGGCGATCGCGCTGTTGTCGGACAACAATCCGAACGGCTTTTTCCTGATGATCGAAGGCGCGCATATCGACAAAAACGCGGACGATTCCAAAAACGGCGAAGTGGATTATCCCGACAAACTGCAAAACACCGCCCAGGCGGTCAAGACCTTCGACAACGCTGTGCGCTGCGCCGTGGACTTTGCCCGCCGCGACGGCCACACGCTGGTGATCATCACCGCCGACCACGAAACGGGCGATTTGCGGTATGAGGAAGCAAACGGACGCATGACCTTCCATTCCGCCAAACACAGCGCCGCAAACGTGCCGGTATTCGTCTACGGCGCCAGGGATCTGTTTGAAAACGGCAGCGAGATGGACAACCGCGATCTGCCCAATCTGATTGCCGCAAAGCTCGGCTGGAGCGAACGGTTTCCGATCGAGGATCCCGCCGGCACAATCGTGGAACCGCTGCCCGAGCCGGAGAAGGAAAAAGACGAACCCGGCGAACGCGCGCCCGGCTTTTTTGCCCGGCTGCTGCAATGGCTGCGTGCGCTGCTGCAACGGCTGATCCGTCTGTTCCGCTGACAAACGATTCATACAAACAACCGGGATTCCGCTATGGGAATCCCGGTTGAACTTTTTATATTGGAACCATTCGTCGTGCGTGCGCTTATTTCTGCGTCAGTTCATAGGTATCTTCCGCGATCATCAGCTCTTCATCGGTCGGGATGACCAACAGCTTGAGCGCGCTGTCTTCGGTGGAGATCTCCACTTCCTTGCCGCGCAGAGCGTTCGGCGTTTCGTCGATCTTAGTGCCGAGGAATGCGAGCTTGTCTGCGACGCGGGTACGGTACTGGGGATTGTTTTCGCCGATGCCGCCGGTAAAGACGACCGCGTCGGCGCCGCCCATAGCCGCCACGAAGCCGCCGATCAGCTTGGTGAGCTGGTGGCAGAACATGGCTTCCACCAACTGCGCGCGCGGATCGCCCGCCTTGGCGCGGTTTTCAATCGTGCGGTTGTCGCTCGTCGCTTCGTTGTTCGGGTCTTCCGTTGTCAAACCGAGCATACCGCTCTTTTTGTTGAGCAAGGTGTCCACTTCGTCGGGGGTGAGGCCTTCTTTTTTCATAATAAACGGGATGATCGCCGGGTCGATGGAACCGGAGCGGGTACCCATCATGATGCCTTCCAGCGGCGTCAGGCCCATCGTAGTGTCAAAGCATTTGCCGCCCTTGATCGCCGCCAGAGACGAACCGTTGCCGAGGTGGCAGGTGACGATGCGCAAGGTTTCGGGATCGTATTTGCCGGGGTATTTTTCACAAAGGAACGCCGCGGTGCGCTTGGCGATATAGCGGTGGCTTGTGCCGTGGAAGCCGTAGCGGCGGATGCCGTATTCTTTATAGTACTTGTACGGCAGGGCATACATGTATGCCTCTTCCGGGATCGTCTGGTGAAACGCGGTGTCAAACACAGCGACCTGCGGGATGCCGGCCATGATTTTTTCGCAAACTTCGATGCCCATCAGGTTTGCCGGGTTGTGGAGCGGGCCGAGCGGGATGCATTCGCGGATGGCTTCCTTAACCTTTTCGTTCACCAGCACGGAGCCGCTGAATTTTTCGCCGCCGTGCAGCACACGGTGACCGACGGCTGCGATCTCATCCATCGACGCGATTACGCCGAATTCGCTGCCGGTCAGGGTTGCGATCAGTTCGTTGATGGCCGCGGAGTGGTCGGCGCCCGGGGTGAGGGCTTTTTTGTCGATCACCTTGACGAGCTTGCCGCTTTCGTTCGGCAGTTTGTGGGTAAAGGTCGGCAGAGGGGTGCCGAGCTGTTCAAAAATACCGTTGCAAAGCACTTCGGCCTCCGGCATTTGGAACACGGTATACTTCAGCGAAGAGCTGCCCGCGTTGACGATCAATTCTTTTACACTCATGTTAATACTCTCCTTTGTTTGATTTCAGCTTAACAGCAATATCATATCATAAAATTCCCGTGCAATGCAAGCCCTGTTGGCTATTTCCCGAAAAATCTTTTGCGTATGCGCAGCATCAAAAGCTGAAAAACTTTTTTACGCAAAGAAACTAAAGGAGGCATTCTTATGAAAACCACAAACAAATGCAAAAAAGCGCTCGCCGTATTGCTGGTGACGCTGCTCGCACTCACCCCGCTGTCACTGCTCTCGTTCGCGGCAGACAGCATCGACCTTTCCGGTGCAACGTATTACACCTTTTCCGACACCGACAACGCACTGACCATCAAATCCGCAGGCACCTACGTCGTATCCGGCACCTGCTCAAACGGCACCATCGTGGTCAAAAAGAACGTGACCGGCGTCACGCTCGTGCTGAACGGTCTGACGCTCAGCGCCTCGGCCACCGCGCCGATCACCTGTAATAAAGGCAGCGGCGTCACGATCTATGCGGCAGCCGGCACAACCAACACCCTGTCCGACGACCAGTATAACAACGACGACGTCTACACCGATGAAACGCTTTATCCCGACATCGAAAACGCCGTGATCAAATGCAAGGACGGCTCCAACGTCACGATTTGCGGCACCGGTACGATCAACGTCAACGCCTATGGCAAAAACGGCGTCAAGGGCGGCGCGGATCTTTATGAAGAAGACGCCGACGGCAACGCGACCTCTACACTCCTTTCCACCGCTTCACTGACTATCAAAGACGTCACACTCAACGTCAGCATCAAGCACAGCTACAAAGATCCCGAGGATGCGAGCGCCTATGACGGCGACGCCATCAAATCGGAAAAAGAACTGAACATTCTCTCCGGTACTGTCACAGTTTCCGCCAATGACGACGGCATCAAGTGCGACTATACCCTGAACATCGGCGCCGAAGGAACCACCGGTCCGACGATCAAGGTGACCAAAGCGGCCGAAGGCATCGAAGGCTCCGTCGTCAACATCTATTCCGGCAACGTCTATGTCAACGCGACCGACGACGGCATCAACGCCGCCAACGGCGACATCGCCGACCGCAGCGCCGATTTCCGGTATAACCAATATGGCGGCTACGTCTATGTCAATGTGACGAACGGCGACGGCATCGATTCCAACGGCTCCGCCACACTCGCCGGCGGCACGCTCGAGGTCTATGCCCCGTCGCAGGGCGACGGCGACCCGATCGACACGGAATACGGCTGTACCCTTTCCGGCGCCACAGTGCTGGCGGTCGGCCACGCGATGATGCAGCAAAGCTATACGGCTACAACGCCCTATGTGACCTTCAGCGGCGGCTCCAATTTGGTAACGGCCGGCAAAACAATCGCGATCAAGGATCAGAGCGGCAACACGGTCTACACGGCAGCATCCACCGCACCGCGCGCAGCAAGCTATGTGGTCTTCGCTTCTCCCTCGCTGACAAACGGCAGCTCCTACACGCTGTATAACGGCAGCACCGCGGCGTCCACCGCAACGGCCTCCACCGCCGCCACCGGCGGCATGGGCGGCCCGGGACAGGGCGGTCAGCCCGGCCAGGGCGGCCCCGGCAATCAGGGCGGCTTTGGCGGCAACACCGACAGCAGCAGTTCCTCCGGCAGTAACTTCTTCAGCTTTTTCACCAGCTTCTTCCAGCGCATCCTCGCGTTCTTCCGTTCCCTGTTCGGGCTCAACGGATAACCAACTTTGACCGTTTCTATTTTCCTCTCCTTTTTTCGGGCGGTACCGGTGGCTTCGGCTGCCGGTACCGTTTGGTTTTGCCGTCAGTCCACAGAAAAGCCCTGCCGCTGCGGCAGGGCTTTGTTTCCTTAAAAGATCGTCTGCTGTCGTCTATTCGCTGTCGACTGTCGACGTCTCCCACGGCAAGGGCTTTCCTTTTTTGCGGTAATACTTTTCCAC
Organism: Oscillospiraceae bacterium; assembly: GCA_902761265.1. Taxonomy (GTDB): domain Bacteria; phylum Bacillota; class Clostridia; order Oscillospirales; family Acutalibacteraceae; genus UBA6857. Next base: position 14,639 of record CACWJV010000031.1, read on the forward strand.
CAGATGCGCTTTGTCAATCTTTCTCACGGTGCGCCAGAGCGCCTGCACTTCAGCATCGGCTTTTTCTGCGTCCTGCGCGAGCCGCTGCTCCATATTGTAGCGCAGAATATCGGCGCCGCAGTGGGGACAGTTCGGTTTCAGATAGAACAGCGACAGCTTTTTGCCGCAGCACGGACAGTATTTGTCTTCCTTCATCGCTTACACACCTCCTGCCGGGTTTTCCTGCGCGGCGGTTTCGCGGCGCAGCCGCATATCGTCGCGGATTGCGGCGAGCCGGTCGCCGGTCAGTTCATAGAAATGAAACGGGATAATTGCCAAAAGGCCCGTGACCGCCGGGAAAACGGTAAAGAACGCCCACAGCCAGAACTGCGTCGGCTGACCGAACGCAGACGTGCATTCCGCCACCGTTTCGATCGTGCCGTCGGCCATCACCTGTTCCGACACAAAATAGCCGATCACCGGCAGCAGCGCCGTACCCAGCGACGTGGACAGCCGGCCCTGCAGTTTGCCGACAAAGGTCAAAACGGAAAACGCCATCCCCTCGTTGCGGATGCCGGTCTTCCACTCCATGTAGTCCACCGTGTCGCCGATGATTTCGGTGGAAACAACGGAGCTGTAGGCGTCGAACACGCCGGTAAGGATGTTTTTGACGGCGATGATCGGAATCACGATGTACCACACGTCGTAGTGCTTCATTCCGGCAAAAAACGCGACCGTACCGATGATGGCCGGGAACACGCGGTTGATGACCATCATGCGACGGTTGTCCACCTTTCTTTTGACCCGGGCAATCGTCAGCATACCGACCAAGCCGCCGACGCCGCCGACCACAGTGACCACAGAGTTCCAGCTCATCAGGTTGAGCACTTCGGTATAATAGAACGCGCCGAACACACCGGCCACGCTCGACACCGTGCCGAGCACGTTGCTCAAAATGATGAGCAACAGCGGCTTGTTTTTGCCGATGAATTTAAACGCGTCAAAAAAGCTGGTCTCCTCCACCTGCTGGACAACACGCTCTTTGACAAACAGACCCGCCAGACTGAACAGCCCGACGATAAAGACGGCCGACACCGCGCCGCAAAACGCGAACACCTCTTTGAGCGACCAGGCGATTTTGCCGTTGTTGGACAGATCGATCATCACCGGCAGCAGCAGCGTGGTGGCAACGCCGCCGATGACGCCGCTTAAAAGCCGGGCCGACGCGATGGCACGCGTACGGTCGGACGGCGACGGACTGATTGCAGCGGAAAGGCTCCAATAGGGCACGTCGCCAAGGGTGTAGAAAAACTCCCACAACAGATAGGACAGATACATATAGACGATTTTTATCGTCATTTCGCGCGTATTTTGCAACAGCAGCGGACCGCCCCAAAACAGGATGGTGCTAATGGCCAGCGGGATCGGCACAATCAGCAGCCACGGGCGCAGTTTGCCGTAGCGCGTGTGGGTCTTGTCCACAATGCCGCCCATAATCGGGTCGTTGATCGTGTCCCAGATGCCGAGCACCAGCAGCATCGTTGCCACCGCGCCGGTCGGAATGCCGAAGACCCGGACGAAAAACAGCGACAGATAGGACCCGGTGAACATATTATAGCTGAAGCACTGCCCGCCGTTGGCGAGCGCAAAGAGCAGATTTTCTTTGACGCCCACATAGCGGATCTCTTTCTTTTTTTCCTCCATAAAAGACGCTCCTCCCCTCTTTCGTTACGGATATAACAAAAGCCATCGGGAAACCGATGGCTCAATGACGAAATCAATACTCGATCGAATAGTCGTCGATGAAGGTCATGCCGACCTGCGCGTCCAAAGTGACCAGCACTTTGGCTGTCACATTCAGAATGCTCGGCAGCGTGTACAGCGTGTGTACCATATTGCCGGTGGATTTTTCGATCTTCGCTTCGATTGTGGCGTCATAATACGTCACGCTGAAATCCTGAACCACGGAGGCGGCCTGCTTGATCTCTTCGCCCTTCATAATCGTAAAGGCACTGCCGACGCCGTTGGTGGTCGGGTCTTTGGATTCTTTGAATTTCAGCTTGATGTTGTAGTAGGTGCCGTCGTCGGTGCAGGTCGCTTCGGCAATGTCCGCTGCCGTGGCGGCGGAAACGACCTTGCTGCCCTTGACGGGATAGTTGGCGATAATCTCTTCGCTGCCGTTCCAGGTGATCGGCGTTTCGTCCTTTTTCAGGAAGGTGTTGATCAAGCCCTTACCGATGGACTGCAGCGCGGAGGGAACGACTAACTTTTCTTCGTTGTGCTGCAAATCTTCCCAGTTGCGCGTCACGCTCTTGGCGTTTGTTTTGATCTTGTTGGCGCTCGTGTTATACAGCTTGAGGATGTCCGCCGTGCTGGTCGGCGCGGAGGAAGCCGGCGCGGCCGGAGCGGCGGTAGTATCTTCGGCTGCGGGAGCGGCCGGCGCGGTGGTAGCCGCAGGATCGGCAGGCGCAGCGGGCGTATCCGCCGGGGCGGCAGTCGGCGCCTCGGTCGGCGCAGGCGCGGCGGTTGGTGCGGCGGTGGGCGCGGCAACAGGCGCAACGGTCTGCGGCGCTTCGGTTACGGTGCCGTTATGGTTGATTTGGATATTATTGGTCGTGCCGATGAAATAGCCGAAGCTGAATACAAGAATCAGCGCGACGGCGATGGCGATACCTTTTTTGACAGATGGATCAAACATTTGTCTCATTCCTTCCTCTTTGAAGCGGTAAAAAGCAATACCGCTTCATTTTACAAAACGTATTATATAATACTTTCACATTTCATGCAAGGGGGAACGCAAAAATTTTATCGGTTCCGCCATAGAAAATTTTTGCGGAATTTATGGTAAAATTGCCCGACCCGTGCTATAATAACATGATTCATTATAATGGAAAGGAGTGTTCGCGTGAAAAAGCTCAACGCCATCGAGCCGTTGCCGAAAGCGGAGGAACGGATTTGGTGGGTCTGCCGGGTGCTGCTGTTTGTTTGGGGCGCCTGGGGCCTTTGCACAGGCTATACGTCACAATTCATTCAGGCGTGCTTTGCCATTGCGTTTACGCATCTTTGGGATTTGTTTCAGCTTTTGGGCGGCAAATCGTTTATCACGCGCTATCCCTACCGGCTGCAGACGGTGCTCAACTGCTTCATCTGCTTTGCCTGTGTGATCGGCACAACGCTCAACGCGCGCACAACCTTTTCCTATATTGATATCCCCGAGCACATCTTTGCCGGCTATCTCGCCTGCTACGGCGCTTACTTTTTGGGCGATCTGCTCCAAGGCAGAAAACGGCCGCTCAAGATTTCCGTCCACGCGGTGTTTTCGCTGTGCTTTGCGGTCACAGTGCTGGTCGGCTGGGAGTTTTATGAATTTACGATGGACCGACTGTACGGCTTTGTGATGCAGCACGGACAGGAGGCGAACGGTCTGGGGCTGACCGACACGATGGTCGACCTCATCCTCGGCTCCGCCGGCGCCGTCGCCGCCATGCTGATCGAAGCGTTCAAGCGCTCCGGCCGCATCGGGAAAGACAAAGCAGCGGTTCGCGCGCGCTATGTGGCGCAGCGGGAAGCGTTTAAAAAAGAAAAAGACCGCCTTCTGCTGGAGGGCAAAGACGTAACAGAAAACCTTTGATCTCAAAGGAGGAACCCATGCAACTGCAAGAAGTGTTACAGGGCGTCCATGTGTCGGGCGGGTTTGATCCCCTGCTCGACATCACCGACATCGCCTATGATTCCAGAAAGGCCTGTGCGGGCACCATGTTTGTGTGCCTGTCCGGTGCGCGCACCGACGGCCATATTTTTGCCAAAAACGCCTATGACACCGGCTGCCGCATCTTTTTGTGTGAAAAGCCGATCGACGTGCCGGACGACGCGGTGATCCTCTCCTGCGCCGACACCCGTGCGGCGCTGGCGGTTTGCGCGTGCAACTTTTTCCGCCACCCGTACCGCGACATCAAGGTGATCGGCATTACGGGCACCAAGGGAAAAACCACCACGGCGCATATTATCAAAGCCGTGCTCGAGCACGCAGGCATCCCCACCGGCATCATCGGCACCGTGGGCGCGGCGTTTTGCAACAAGGTATTGCCGACCGTCAACACCACGCCGGAAAGCTACGAGCTGCAAAAGCTGCTGCGCATGATGGCCGACGCCGGGTGCAAGGCCGCCGCGATCGAAGTGTCGTCGCTCGGGCTCAAGTTTCACCGCGTGGACGGTCTGCAGTTTGACACGGCCGTGTTCACCAATCTGTCGCCCGACCATATCGGCACGAACGAACACGACTCGTTTGAGGAATATGCCGGCTGGAAAAAGCAGTTGTTTGCCCATTGCGATTATGCCGTGCTCAACGGGGACGACCCGTTCAGCGAAACGATCGCACAGTTTTGTCCGTGTCCCAAAGTGACCTACGGCTTTTCGCAAAACGCCGACGTGCGGCTGCTGAACGCCGCCCGCAGCAAGCGGGACCATCAGCTCGGCGTTGCGTGCAGCGCTGTCCTTTGCGGGGAAGACTTTTCGTTTTTCCTCTCGCTCCCCGGCACAGTCAACGCCTATAACGCGCTGGCTGCCGCAGCGGTTGCCAAACGCTTCGGCGTTGCGAACGAAACGATCTGTGAAGCGCTCGCAAACGTCCATGTCAAGGGCCGCGGCGAGGTGGTGGACACCCACACACCCTACAGCGTAATCATCGACTACGCCCACAACGGCGTCAGTCTCAAAAGCATCATCGAGACCGCCCGGGCGTATGACCACAACCGCATCATCGCGCTTTACGGTTCGGTCGGTTCGCGTACTGAGATCCGCCGCAAAGAGCTGGGCCTTGTTTCCGGCGCGCTGTGCGATCTGTCGATTCTGACAAGTGACGACCCGGAGTTTGAGGACCCCGACCAAATCATCGCCGAAATCGCGCGCTATGTAGAGGAAGCCGGCGGCAAACACGTCGATATTCCCGACCGTGCCGAAGCGATCCGCTATGCGCTGTCGAATGCCGAGCCGGGCGACATTCTGATCTTTGCCGGCAAGGGGCATGAGGAGTTTATGAAGGTGCGCGGCGAAAAACTGCCGTTTTCGGAGAAAAAAGTGATTTTTGAGTATCTG
>CACWJV010000032.1:0-12747 GCA_902761265.1 Oscillospiraceae bacterium
CTGCCGGTTTGCGCAACACGAAGATCGACGACATCAATCAAACGGTCAAGGACAACGACGGCAACAAAAGGGAAATTGACCTGACACGCGATCTGACTTACCGGCCGGAGAAGGTGTTCTTCTCGTCCAACCGCTCCAAAGCGCTCTGGGATGCCTACCGTTCTCTCACATGGAAGGAGCAGGAAATCCTTGGAGAAGCGTTCGGTTTTTGCCCGGCGTGTCACGGCCTGCACGAGCTGGAAAACGGAACCGTACAGCGCCGCCGGCCGCTTGCGCTGTATGAGATTGCAGCCTACCATCAGATCGCCAGCGAAGCCACTGTGCGAAGGACGATCAACAAGGCCCTGGAGAAAATGCGAAAACAGCTGATTGCCTCCGGCTGGTTCACACCGGAATGAACGCGCAAAAACAAAAAAGCCGCCGACAGACCACAAAGGCCAATCGGCGGCAACTTCCTTCTTCGGCGGGTAAAACAAACGAAGCTATGTTGGGAAAAAGGTGCCACAAGTGCCACAGGTGCCACTGAAACTCGGTTTGTGGCAGTTGTGGCAGGGAAATGGAACTATACAAGCGATGAAGAATTAGTTGTTTGATTCGTTTTTCAAAAAAATGAGTTCGCACATTTGTCAGGTAGTTTTATATGAGATATACTAATCAAAAAGGCAAAGGAGGATATATCCCATCTTTCTTGTGGAACACGATGATCGGTGGAAAGACCACTTCAATGAGATCGAAAAAATGCTGACCGGACTTTTGGCCGATCGGCCTGTTGTCCGGATCAGTCATATCGGGAGTACGGCGAAACCGGATATATGGGCCAAAAATATTGTTGATGTGATGGTTGAGATTTCTCAAAGTATTGACGTGAAAGATATTGCACGGATCTTGGAACAGAATGGCTTCCCGGCGCTCAATCCTGGCCAGAATACGCTTCGTGTTGCGGGAAGCAGCCGAAATGAAAGATCCGCCATCCCGGGATGGCGGACAATGTGACTGAAAAGAAATGGAGTGGGGCTTGGCAAACAGAACGCATTATTCTGCGGATGCTTTCCTGATATATCGCTTGAAAAAGGCAACTGCGGGGCCGAAAGAGGCAACGGGAAGCCTCTCGTTTGTGGCATGGGCGCAGAGCAGCAGACCGGCGTCCATCCGGAACGGAGAGAACCTGTAGATGTTTTCACAAACGGGCTCATAGGTGCAGGCGTCGGTTCCGGCGATCACAAGCATCGGCGCAACGATATTGTCGCCGCTTTCCTGCTGACAGAGCTCTTCAATGATCCGATAGGCCTTTGCATCCGTGGGAGAGACGGCGGACGCCTCTTTTTTCTTCAGGCAGTTGATTTCAATCTCCTTATTTCTCACACACGTTCGGATATGACGGATCACATCTTCGGTTGACACACCCGGCATCATACGGAAATTGACGGTGACGGATGCTTTCTGCGGGAGCACGTTTGCCGCCGGGCTGCCCGACACCATGGTGATGCCTGTTGTTGTTCGCATCATGCTTGCCGCGAGCGGGATCTGCTTCATGGCGGCCTTCATCAGCGGCTTCAGTGCCGGAAGGTTGCAGGCGAGAAGCCGAACGGGATAGGTGGCGTTCCTGCCGACGTTCTGAATCATATCCATCAAGTGGGGCCCGATTTCCGCCTTGAACTGATGGCGGTCAAGATCCTTGATGACGTCTGCAAGCGCGACGACTGCGGAGTGCTTCGGCGGCTGCGAGGAATGACCGCCCTTTGCGCTGATGCTGATTTCAATATCTGCATAGCCTTTTTCGGCAACGCCGACGCCGCACAAGCATTTCTGACGGATAACCCCTTTCAAATTCACGGGGAGCATGGCGCCGCCTTCATCTATGATGGAATCCAGATGGATCCCCCTTGCTTTCAGCGTTTCCATGATCGATTTTGCGCCGCCGGTTTCGCTCATGGAGACTTCTTCGTCCTGGCCGAAAAGCAGATAAACGTCCCGTTCCGGTGCAAAGCCTTCCGCAAGCAGCGCTTCAACCGCTTCCATCACAGCAATCAGATGGTTTTTCATATCAACAGCGCCGCGGCCCCAAATGAATTCGCCGTCATTGAACCCGCTGAAGGGTGCGTGTGTCCAGTCGTTTTCTGTGCCTTCCGAGATTGGAACCACATCCTGATGCGAAAGCAGCGCGATCGGGTCCAGGTCGCTTCGTTTACCCTTCCAGCAATAAATGAGATTTGCTTCCTCGATGATTTCCTTTTCCAGCCGTTCGCGAACAAGCGGGAACGCATCATCAAGGAACGCATGAAATCTGTCAAACTGGGAAAAATCCACTTTTTCTTTTTCGGGATAGCTGACGGTGGGGATGGAAATTGCTTCGCTTAAATGTGCGCACGCTTTTTCAACGTCAACGGCTTCAGCGGGCAACGCACACAGGTCTTTCTTTTCCGGCTTGAACGCAGCAGCTCTGACCGCGTTGATTGCGGCAAGCGCGCCGGAAGCGCCGAGGATGGAATATTTCACTGCCTTTTTCATATACAAGTCCGCCTTTCGGTTTTGATCCGTGGTCGCCGTTCAGTGAGACCATTTGGTATCGGGATATGCAGAATGATCAATTGATTCATGCGCAAGCACTTTGCACGGTTCATGGATGCTGAATGTATAGATATGCTTGTAATCCATATTGCCGACCAGTTTCAATGTGCCTGCGTCGGTGTTGTAAACCGCGCTCCATAACGCGTTTACGCTCCATGGATATTTGTCGTGCTTGTAATTCAGCTTTACATAAGAAAGCAAGTCCATGGCTTCCGGTTCCGAGAGGATGCCGCCTTTCGCGCGCAGGACTGCTTTGACCGCTTCGATGCGGTCCTCTCCGTGCTGTTCAATCTGGAAAGAGCCGATGTCCTTTGTCAGGCTGAAGTTCGCGGCATACTGCAGCTTGAGGCCGTCGTCTTCAAAAACAGAACCGGAAACGGGATAGGCTGAACTGCCGCGCTCATAAACATGCATCGTATGGTCGATATATTCGATGACGACACTTCTGCCGCTTGCGTCAATGATCTGATAGTGATAATTCGTCCACAGAGAATCATGCATATTGTATTCCCGAAACAGGGCCACGGCTTCGTCCACATTGGCGCAGGTGTCAAGCACGGCCCGGATCATCGCGGTCGTTGTGATGTCCTTTTTGCCGGGGTTCTTTTGGTTGGTGGCTTTTGCTCTCAGCTGAGAAACAGCAATCACAAGCCCTTTCTCATTCATACCGTCCACACAGCAATAGGGCGCCAGAAGTGCCCGGTATCTGTTGAGACGGTGAAGCCGCAGGGCATTGCCGTAAGCCATAAAATTGGTGTCAACGACGGAAACGGAAGCATATCCATGGTCGGGATGCGTCCAGACAACAAAGCAGGGCGCGGTTTTGAAATCAAAGTTTCTCGCCAGCAGATGGTTCCCTTCCGCCGTATACGCTTCGAACGTTGTGCAGCCCGCGCCCTGATCCGTGCCGGGCTTGAACAAACGCAGCCCGAGCGTCAGAGCATTTGCCGCAAACGCCGTCAATTCGCCGATCGAAGATACGCCCTTGTTCAAAAGCTCCGGCAGATGGTAATCGTTCCGGTAATCCAGCAGATAGATATTGTTGTCCAGCTTCTTAACGGAACGCAGGGTCGCCAATTTGTTCTTTCTTAAGCTACGTAATCTTTGCATCGTTCGCAAATCCCTTTCTTGTTTGTTTTTATCATTATACACCATTTTTACTGATTTTTCAACTCGCAAAGGCGCCATATGATTCCTAATCTTTATGCGTTAAATATCACTGCCGCAACTCCCGGAACATTGTGTTCTGGTACTACAATTCGATTGTGTAACATTTTGGCGCTTTTCCTATGGGATATGTAACATTTTGGCGCTTTTACACATAGTAAAAACCTCTTTTGTCTACCACGGCAAAAGAGGTTTTTAATGTCATTTTGGAAATATAAGGCGAAAATATAGGCAAAACATGGTAAAATCGGGCTTCGGAGCGGTCAATCAGCTGCTTTGGAGCCTGTTTTTTTATGTTCAGCGGCCGAAAGCAGCCGAAAATACTGGTGTACTTTTTGCGTTTCTTTACGCTGTAAAGAAATCGAAAAAGGATGGACATGAAGAGATTCGAACCAAAAAAAGCAAAAAAAAGTCGTCAGATAATTATTTGATTACGCTTAATCCTTGTGATACCCATAGGGCTTTTACGAATATTGATGCATGAGCCGGAACCGGATTTGTTCAGTCATGGAGATCGCCGTGCAATCGAAATTGCCGGGATGAATGCAGTAATGGAAATAGAGCGCCGATTAGGTTATATCCCTACTGACGTCAGTGCCACAAAATGCGGATATGATATTGAATCCGAGATCCCGAAAGAAAAACGAATCAACAGCGAATGTCTGCGTTTTATTGAAGTGAAAGGACGTGAAAAGGGAGCCACAACAGTTACAGTTTCAAAAAACGAAATTCTAACTGGACTGAATCGCCCAAATGTTTATTTTGGCGATTGTCGAAGTGGATAGACAGCATACAAAAACCATCTATCTGTTGTGATGAACGATGGAAGTTTACATTTTCATTTCAATAACGGCAGCGAAAAAACAGGATAAGCCTTGGCAGTTGCCTGGGCTTTTTTAATTCACATTTTTTTAGCTATTCCGCTTTGAAGCAGCGCAGACCGGTACCTTTGCCATAATGGCTGCCGTCTTTGTCATAGATCACGGTCCAGTTGTCTTGGGTCAGCCCCGTGACCATGAAATAGTCCCATGTGTCGGGCAGAATCGGATCTGCCAGAAGTTCGCCGTCTTCAAGATGTATACCCAGCAGCCCCGACAGCACCAGATCGCAGAACGTGGAGTGGTTATAATCTTTGCCGCGTTCCGGCACGCCGCCGAGCAAATGCCACCGTCTGCGCAGGAGCTCGTCGCGGGCATACCACCGGCCTGTGAAGGGATCCATATCTTCGTCGATCCAATCGCGCTCCGTGCCGTCTTCATCTTTTATTCGATGCGACAGAGCGTATTGCCGAAGCAGCGCATAGAAGGCATCGGCAGAAATCGGCGCGTCATCGCCGCGGTTGCGGATCACATTGGCAGCGGCGGTCAGCGTCTGCGCTGTCGCATACGGCCAGACGTAGCCATTCCACAGGCATTCATGGCTGTGGAAAAACATAAACCGCGGGTGCCGCTGTTCCGCCGTGGTCAGACCGAACGGTGCCGAAAAGCCGTCGGTTTCAAAAAGCTGAGAAAAGACGAAGTCTTTATCCAACCCCGGCAGACGGAAGTACCACGGGATATAGCCGACCAGTTCCCGCACCTTGTGCTCCTCGGGCACGGGCGGACGCAGCACCCAATCGGCCTTGTCGTTCTTGCCGCAGGGTATCGTGCGGTAAAAGTCCCCGTCCCAGAGCAAGCGGTCTATCGCTTTTTTAAGCGCGTCGCCGCGGGCCGTGTAATCTTCTGCAAGATCGTTCATGCCAATTAGCTTTGCCATCCGCGCGATCGCGAAAGCATCGGCACATAGATAGCTGTTTAGCGTTGGCCGTATACCCGGTCCGCTGATGGAATACTCCATGCCGTCGTGGCCGTCGTTCGACCAGAACAGACCGCAGGGGCGCAATTGTCTGGTTTCCCATTCCCGGAACCAAACGTCCAGTTTCGGCACAAATTCGCGCATCAGCGTTTCGTTCGGGTGCAGTGAGAAGCAGTCTTCCACCGCGGAGGAAAACCAGCAGCTGTAGCCGAACGCGTCACCGTGCCCGTCCAGCCAGAAGCGGATATATTCCCACAGACGACCGTCGCCGTTTTTAAGCCAGCGCGCTTCGCGCAGATGGTGGCCCAGTGCGCAGTTGATTGTGTTATAGGGACCTGCCCAGCCCACGGGCGGCATAAATTCCGTGATCACATGGCCGTGCGGCGTCTGCTTCCAGTGCTTGCGAAACGTCCACCAGCGGTAATAATAGGTGCGCTCCAAATCTTTGTCGGGGCAATCGAGCAGAGGAGCGTTCTGCAAAAGATAGGCATACGCTTGATCATTGGGAATTTCTTCCCGATAAAGCTCTTCGTCTTCTGCATTGAACACATCTGTGTAAGCGCGCAAGCGTTCTTTCAGATCCGGCAGCATAACGGTCCTCCTTATTCAAAATCATCATCGGTGAAATCGCCCTGCTTTTCGGCAAGACCAATATATTCCACGCCGCCATTGCGGCCGTTATACCAGATACGCCATTTGTTTTCGGCTTCATCATAAACGGCGGAGGGTTTATAGCAGGAATCAGCATCCCAGGCGCCGGGCGTTGGCAAAATGAGCGGATTGTGTCTGCAGCGGCGAAAGCCGGTCACACCGTCACGCGAGCAGGCGCAGCAGATACACGCCGTGTGGATATCGCGATAACCAATATAGAACAGCAGATAGCCCAGCTCCTTATGAGGCAGAATCTGGCAGCCGCCGATGCGCTCACGTTCATAGATGTTTTGCGGCGCATTTGTCAGGATCGGGTTCAGCGGAGATTTTTCCCAGTGAAGGCCGTTGCAGCTTTCGGCATAGCACAGCACGTTCGGCTCAAAGGTTTCGCCTGCGCTGTACCACATGCGGTATCTGCCGTTTTCGAACAGTACGCAGGGATTCATTACCGAAAGATTTTCCCATGGTGTTTCAGGCACAAGAACCGGTTCAGTTTGCACCCGGTGAAAATTCAGGCCGTCGTCGCTTTCTGCATAGCCGATATAACTGCGGCCGTTCGCCTGCCCGGTATACCACATTTTAAAGGTGTTGCCGATTTTCAAAACGCAGTTACGGTTGACAAGATCCTCCCAGCCGCTTTTCGGTTCCGGGGATAGTGTCGAGTGCAGCGTATCCCAACGAACGCCGTCTTCGGAAAAGGAAACCGCCGTCGTGTTGTTCGTCCGCCACGAAAGATCCATGCGCAGCAAGCCGTCAGCCTGCGGCGTTACATAAATGTCAAACAATGTGCCGATTTTTTCGTCGCCGAAAATCGGATTGTTCGGATGTTTGGTAAAAAATGATTGCGGGTGTTCCATCGTTTCAGCCTCCAGTTATTCTGCAAATAAAATTATATTTTTCCTTTCCGTGGTTGTCAAAATACCTTTTTTAAGAATGATGATGTGTATTTATTATACACCAACCCACCGTTTTTTCAAGCACATCAAATAAATCTCCGTCATCGTTCTGTCAAGATAAAACAAACCGCAGAAAAACGGTTCTCATAGAGTCAAAATAAGAACAGCTTCGAAGGACTGTTTTCTTCACGCACCTCACCCTCTCAGGGATCGACCCCCTTATCTTATATTTAATATATGGAAAAAGGGCGGCTCACAATGAACCGCCACACAATTGTTTTTATCTTATTATCAGAAAATTCAAAGGATTATTTGTTTTATGCTTTTCAAAGAGAATGAAGGTTGCAGTACGCGTACGATGATTTGTTAATTCAAACATAAAAAACCTCCCAAAATGTAACACAATGCCGTTTTGCGCACCAGAGCGCAAAAAGCACCGAACAGTCCGGATAAAAAATCGTTTCATCAAAGTCATATGCATTCATAACGAAACTCCCCCTGTTTTGCCTCCTGATCATTTTCTCAAAATCAGGCGGCAACTATATCTTCGCGCGGTTTTATTCGATCGTTAAAAAACCGGAAAAGCCCGTCAATTCAAACACATCCATGATCTCGCTGCATACATGGATCACCTTCATTGTTCCATTTTGATTCATGGCCTTATGCAGTTTCAAAAAGGTACGAAGTCCTGCAGATGAGGTGTAGGACATCTCTTTCAGATCAAGAACCAGCTCTGTTACTCCATCAAGCCGGTCAAACACTGCTTTTTCCAACTCCGGAGCAGTGGTGGTGTCAACCTTGCCGAAAACCGAAACGGTCAGCTTGCCATTTTCTTTCACAAATTCAGTTTTCATTTTTATCCTCTTTCTTTTCTTTTTTGTTGTTATAATCTCACATTAGCCTGTTCAAAAACAGTTACCTGAGTTTCTTCAATATCCAAATCGAACGCTCGACAAATTTGAACGAACGAATCAACGACGCCCTTGTCAGCATAATTCTCGCAAACATCCAGAATCAGCGTTCCGTTCAGATCTGCCGCCGCCATCACGCAGTCGCCGATGTCCGGCCAGGAACGGAAGTTGAAATCACGCAGATGGCTTTTGACCTCCTCGGAAAAGGGAACTCTGCCGAGATAGGTAAACGCGGTGTTGTTCATGGTCTTCTTCAAGACCTTTGCCACCTGTTTCATAATCGCTTTCTGCAGCGCAAGCGGACGGATCCTATACAGGAAGTCGGTAGAATCCTTCTGCTGTGTGCAGGACCAGATAATGTTTTCGGGCTGCATATATAAATCGAGAAGTCCTCTGTAGATCGTGCTGAGCTTTGCCAGGTCGTAAGCATCATACTTGTCCTGATAGGTGATCAGCTTCATGTTCATAAAGTTGTGCATCGTGTCCATCTGCATCGGGCCGCGGCAATCCACCATGACAGTGCAGGAGACATTGCGGTTTTTGGCGTCCTTCGGCAAATGCGCGCGAATCGCCCGGCAAAACAGAGGCACAAGGATCGCGGTCGGGGAGGCGTCGATTTTTTTCGCAACACGCAGCACGTCCGCAGTTTGCACCTTCAAAACATGGCTTGTACATTTATAGCCGTTTTTGACAGCTTTCATGTCCTTCGCTTTAAAACCGTTCGGCTGTTTGATCTGGCCGATGGGTTTCACGCTTTTGTCATAGACGCTTTCATAGCCGAGCGCAAGGGGAAACTCTGCCGGAACCTCGGGCATCTCCACACCGAAATAGGAGTCAAGAATGTTAGAGAAAAAGCGTATGGCCCCTCTGCCGTCTGTGATCGCATGACACCATTCAAACGAAACGGTGTTCTCATCATAGCAAATTTGAAACAGATAGCCGTTCGTGTTCTTTCCGAATTCTTTCGGGCGATGCTCTGTGTCGGTATGAAAAATCGGAATCTCCGGATTGTCGTTGTCCTCAAGATAATACTGCTTGTCATACATCATCTTGCATCGGAAGAGCGGATGATACTGCAGCGTGGTTTTCACGGCGCTCAGCAAGCGCGCGGCATCCACGGAATCATCCAACGTCGCCTTGAAAAAAGATGCATTTTCCATCACCGTGCCGTTCGCGGCCATGGAATATCTGTCCATGTTGCCAAGTTCATAGCGCATTATGATCTCTCCTTTTTCCTGTTGTTTTGAACATTGTAGCACAAAAGCAGCAATAATACCAGCAAAAAAACGAAAAATTGTACGCCGGATCCATATTGATTTTTCCCAAAAAACCGAATTTGCTTCATTTGATGCTTGTCAACAAGGAGAAAACATGGTATAATTAAAAAGGATTATTATTGGTTTTTTACGGATCAAGCGGTTGGGAGGCTGTTATTTATGAATCTGAAACTGAAAAAAACGATCAGCACTGCATTGACGTTGATCATGTTGATTTCCTGTTTCAGCAGCGGGATACAGGCGTTTGCAGGGGTGACGCAGGTCATTTTTCTGCAAGCGGACGGTTCTGAGAGCCGGGTATACAACCCGACCGAGATCAACAGCGATACCTACGAGCTCGTGGGCGGCGAATACGGAACGAAGTGGTACACAACCGGCGCCTATGTATCGCCGAATATGGGAATTTACCCCACGATAGAACACGGGATTACCGTGCGGGGAGACGTGAGCCTGATCATCCGCGACAACCTCCACCTGAGCGTCAAGGGAGGAATTTACGTTGCCGAGAACAGCACGCTGACCATTTACGGCCAGAGCAACGCCCCGCAGGGCGTTGGGCATTATTCCACCGGTGTGCTCAGCGCCGTGGCAACAGACGACGCGGCGGGCATCGGCGGCAAGGAGGGCGCCGTCGGCGGGCATATCGTGATCAACAGCGGCGTTGTGCAGGCCCACGGCGAAGACAGCGCGGGCATCGGCGGCGGCTATGACGAAGACAGCGGCTTTCAGTCCGTTACCATCAACGGCGGCGTCGTGAGCGCCAGTGGAGACGGCGGCGGCGCGGGCATCGGCGACGGCAAAAAGAACAAAAAAAGCGGCGACTCCGTGATCACCATCAACGGCGGCGATGTCCATTCGATCGGAAACGACGGGGGCGCCGGCATCGGCGGCGGAAGCTCCAGCGAATGCAAGGACGCGTCCATTGTGATCAACGGCGGCGTCATCTTTGCGCAGGGCGGCGACAACGGTGCGGGCATCGGCGGCGGAGAGAACAGCCGCGATTGGCGATCCATTGCCATCAACGACGGCGAGGTTGAAGCCATCGGCGGCGACGGGGGCGCCGGCATCGGCGGCGGAGAGAACCGCGGGAACGGCGTGATCCGCATCAGCGGCGGCACGGTTGTTGCCAAAGCGGGCGGCTATGACGAAGACGCGGGTGAGTACGGCGCCGGCATCGGCGGCGGCGTAGAAGGCGACCAAGATAACGCGATCTATATTTCCGGCGGCGACGTCAAGGCCTACGGCGGTATTTGCGGCGCGGGCATCGGCGGCGGCGGCGACGGCGACGGAAACGACGTGTATATATCCGGCGGCAACGTGTTCGCGCAGGCGGGCGCGTGGGCCGATGGGATCGGCGGCGGCAGGTGTACCAAGGAAACGACGCCCTGGCAGCCCACGGTCGATATTCCCAAGTGCGGCTCAAAATATATCAGCGGCGGTATCGTGACCGCCAAAACAGATCCCGATTCGGCCGAAACCGAAAACGCCGCCGCTATCAGCTGCTGGAAGGAAGATGAGGTCGTCATTTCCGGCGGCGCGGTATTCGCTTATTCCACCGGCATCGGCGCAGGCATCGGCTCCGGCAGAACGAAAGGCGCGGGCACCGGCACCATCAAAATATCCGACGCCTATGTTGTGGCAACCTCCGTTGACGGCGCGGGCATCGGTACCCAGGGCACATGGGAGGACAGCCACATCAAAAACGCCGGCGGCAACATAGAGATCAGCAACAGCTACGTTTTCGCCGCCTCCTCCAGGAAAGGCGCGGGCATCGGCGGCGGCAACGACGCGGACGGCGGCAAGGTTACGATCAAAAACAGCGTGGTCGACGCATTCGGCGGCAGCGTTGATTATAACTGGTATGTTGAACACGGTCCGGTCGATTCACGCGGCGAGGCAATCCAATTTGAGGGCTCCGGCAGCGGCTATGGGATCGATTCGCCTGTTTCCGGCATGATCGCAAGCGCGATCCTCACCGCGCTCAGTCAGCTGGTCTACTCCGCCGATTACCGCGGCGCGGGCATCGGCGGCGGCGATGAAGGCGCGGGCGCCGACGTCACCATTGAGAACAGCACCGTTTTTGCCGTCGGCGGCGGCGACGAGGCGCACGCCTTCGGTCACGGTCATGATACCAACAGAACCAACGGTACGCTGAATCTCGGCGACGACCTGAAGGTTTCCTCGGGAAGCAGTGAGGAGACCATGGCCACTGTACAGAAGGACGCCAGAGTCAGCGCAGCTTGGAATACTTATTATGTAAAAGTTGAACCCTGCGCGCATGAAGGAGCGACCTATGACGGAACGCCGGAAGGTCACTGTGTCAGCGCTTGCCCCTGCTGCGCCGCTTCCTATAACGAAAACGATCTTGCGCCCCACACCTTCGGCGATAATAAGGTCTGTACCGTCTGCGGTTGGCAGGGCGTGACCGTCGCGTTTGATCCCGGCGATTACAGCGGATCCGCTGAACCGGTCGTGATCGGTAAAGGCCTGACCTATATGCTTCCGGACGCGATGTTTACCGAATGCGAGGAGCACGGATATATGCAGACCGGCTGGGCGACCGGCGGGGCAGCATACGCCTTCGGCGATCGGATCACCGTAAACGCCGATACGACCCTGACCGCGACCTATCAGATGGCGAACGATATTGTGATCGTGGATTCGGACAACGGCTCCGCTTCGGCAAACGCCTCTTACGCCGTACCCGGCACAGCCGTTACGGTAACGGCCGCGCCCGACACGGGCTGTCGTCTGACGAAGATATGGATGCGGGCAAACGGAGAAACGGTTTATGTGCGGAATGAAACCGACGGAAAGGGACTGCCCCTGACGCATACGTTCACCATGCCGCAGAACGGCAACGTTGCGGTCTATACCACGTTCCGGAAAAACGAATATCAGATCCGTTTCGACGATCCGATCACGGTCCGGGTCAACGGAAGCGCTGCCGATACCGCGGTTTACGGAGATACGATCGAGGTCGGCGTTCCCGCTTCGGACGAAATCAAGGGGATCGTTTGGGCCGAAACCGACGCGAATGGAGAACCGACGGGCGAAAGACATGCGCTGGCGCTGAGCGCCGCCGGAGAGGCGTCCTTTCCGCTGGACGTGTGCGGCGATATCCTGATCACCGCCAATACGGCGCACGAGCATGACGGCGTGGTGTTCTATCCCTGGGGCGACAGCGTGGCCGAGCGGAACTCACTTCCGCAATACGGCTGCCATTACCTGACGCACGACGTCACACTCACCGGCACTTACAGCCCACGCGACGGTGAAACGCATATCTGCCTGAACGGGCATTCAGTCCGGATCTCCGACAACTTTACGGACCAGACCCTGATCGACGTTCACGCAAGGCATCTCTTTATCCACGACCATGAAGACGCCGGCGTGATCGACGGCTGCGGAAAATGCAGACTGGTGAATCTCACCAACAGCCGCTTCACCCTTTACGGCGGAACGCTTACCGGCGGCAGCGCC